>JAUVKU010000020.1 GCA_030596105.1 bacterium | reverse complement strand
ATTGTTGAAAACAATATAATCAATAGCAAGCCTTTAGTTTATCTTGAAAATCAATCTAATCAAACTATTGATAATGCGGGACAGGTAATTGCTATAAACTGCGAAAATATAACAATAAAAGATTTAGATTTATCCAATGTTCATAAAGCAATACAGTTCATAGGAACAATCAACAGCACTATTGATAATGTTAAAATCTCAGATTCAGTATACACGGGAATTCATTTGTTCAATTCATCTAATAATACAATCTCTAACTGTGATCTTTCAGGTAATGTGTGCGGGATAGATATAGATAGTTCATCTAATAATACTATATTGAATAACAAGATAAGTTCATCATCGTTTTTCGGTTTTCGCTTGTATTGCTCAACGGGAAATGTTTTAAAAGATAATTCGTTTTCTAATTGTTTTGGAAAGGCTATCTCGTTGTATGAATCAAACAATAATTTTGTATATCATAATAATTTGATTAACAACTACGGGAATGTAGGGATACTCCAATCAATAAATTCTCTTGACAATGGTTATCCTGACGGAGGAAATTATTATAGTGATTATTCTGGCACAGACGCAATGAAAGGAGAGAATCAAGACGAGCCAGGAAGCGACGGAATAAGCGACACGCCACTTATTATCTTTGACCAATCAGGAGGACAACATACAGACAATTATCCGTTTATGGAACAGAATGGGTGGGAAAATCAACAAGAAACAACCTACGAGGTTGTGGTGATTTTGGCTGAAACAGGTGGTGAAAATGGTATTCCTCATACATCTTCTTCAATTGTTGCTCAACCCTGCAAGCTCATTGATGAGAAAACATACGAACATGGATATTCAAAAGAATACTACGAAGATTTAGCTTATTGCGTTACTGATTATCACAGAGAAAACTCTTTTGGAACAATTAATTTAGAGTTTGAGATTTTAGATAATGGGGGAAATTGGTTTGGGTTGGATGGGAGTGAGGGGGATTATTTAAATAAAGAGCATGAATTTGTTATAGACGCTATAAATTTAGCCACCTCAACTGGGGTTAATTTGTCGGATAAAAATATGGTGATTGTTCTTCATTCTGGGACATCTTATCAGAAAGCAGGAGATAGGGCTAAATTACATACGCGCACTTGGGCACTAAATGGTCATCCATTAGGATGTCCGCCATATAAAATTTTAGTTGCCGAAGATGATATGATCGGAGCTTGGGCGCATGAAATTGGACATGTTCTTGGAGCGTTTTTAACTCCTGGGGACACAATAACACCCGATATTTATGAAATGGGAAATGTGGAAAAATGGGATTTAATGGCAAGAGGTTCATGGAATAAAAACGGTTTGTTGGGTGAAAAAGGAACAAACCCCCCAAACATGAGCTCCTACACAAAAGAGTTCTTGGGATGGTTAAACTACGATATCCATTCCGAATCAGCTTATGGAGAATATTGGATAAACTCATTAGAAACAAGTGAATTGGGAGATAGTGTTTTTAGATATAATCTAACAGATGACATAAACGATGGATCTGAAAAATATTATATTCTGGAAGCAAGAAATAGAAATTTAAAATCGTGGGATTCTTCTTTACCAGAAGAAAAAGCGCTTGTTCTTTATAAAGTAGATACTAAGGGGTATATGGAATACGGATATGTTTCAGAGGATACTCCCGAATATCAAGATGGAATGATGTGGAATCAATACAGAAAGATTAGCATTCCATATTTTGATGGTCTCTTAACTCCCGATGGAGATTCGCATTTAGACATAGTCAACCTTGTCTATATTAGCGCTCTTTCAGATGAACAAACAAATGATACATACAAAATTAAAGCGAAAATAGAAAAAGTGGATTACAGTTTTTTTCAAGATAGATTTCAAGGAGCGGTTCTAAATCCATCTTCTGAATTCGATGAAAAGATTATTCAATGCAATTTATTTAATAATTCATCTCTTAGGTTTGAAATTGAGTATAGAAAGGCTTTTAAAGATGAGGGGGCGTTAATAGGATCGTTCTCTTCAGATGTTGAAAGAATATTGATAGTTGAGGAGCTCTCTGTGATGTTCGGTGTTTTTATTTTATTAAATATTTTATTAATTTTAGTAAAAATAAAAATTATTCCTTGTTGTAAGTCAGAGTTGAGAAAAAAAATAGCACATATTTTTTTAAAAATATTCTGGATTATTTGCATAGTTGCCTTTACCTTTTTGCTTTATTTATATTTTTTTCAGATGAGTTCTTTGGTAGATATTTTTGTATCAGAAAAGACGAATAATAGCGATCAATTGGTGATTGCTTCGCCATTACCAGAACTCCAAACCTCCCCAGATCTTGACCTCCACCTCTATTGCGATGATGGTAGACATATAGGTATGAATTACGAAACAGGAGAGTATGAAATAGATATACCAGAAGCAATAGTATCAGGAGATAATCAAGATTCTCCAGAATGGATATTCTTGCCAGATAACACAACAAACTGCCACTTCATAGTCTCTGCTTACGACAATCAAAGGTTTTTAGAACAAAATCCAGAGATAGCTGAACAAATGGAAAACACTAATGATAGTTATGAAATATACGCAAGATACATTGATCCTGAAACAGATATATACACTTCTAATATAATTTCAGAAGACATTAATGTCGGCGAAGAAATAGAACACAAGGTTAGTGGCAACGAGAATATCATAATAGATTCTGGAATCCTGATTAACAACTCTCCATTTTTTCTGAAACAAAAAGCAATCATTGATTTGGAATTGATTGAAAATAATGATAGAATTATTAAAAGGAATATTCAAAAAGCTATTTATTATATCAATAAATCTCTTAATGAAGAATATTGGATTGATGATACTCATTTAGATTCAAAACAAGGAAGAAAGGTTTTTACTTATGAGTTAAGAGCAGTAGCGCGTTTGAAATTACTGGAAAAATTGATTGATGATAATCAATCTTTAGATATTATTAGGAATGTCAACAAGAAATTGACTAAAGCAGATTATCTTTTAGCAGAAACAATACTTAATGAGACAAAAGAGATAGACATAGAAAACCATCGTTTTAAAAGAATAATTAAAAGATTTATTGTTAAAGCTGAAAAAGAATTAATCAGAGCAAAACAGGATTCGGAGAATAATAAACCAGAAAAATCAATCATTCATTCCAAAAAATCGTGGCTTTACTCCCAAATGGCAATTAAGTTTATTGATAGATAATAAGATAATTATTTTTACAAAATAATATGAAAAATATAGTTTTATTTAAAAAAATACCAAGAGAGAACAAAATAGCGTATTTGATTCCAATATTAAATTAAATAATAAATATAATAATATATGTTAGCTCAACACAAAGATCAACGCGTAGCTGTTTTAATTGATGTTCAAAACCTATATCACTCTGCGAGAAATCTATATCACGCTAAAGCTAATTTTAAAGAAATCTTAAAATCAGCTGTTGGTGGCAGAAAATTAATCCGTTCTTTTGGTTATGTGGTGCGAACAAAAACAGTAGAAGAAAAACCCTTTTTTGAAGCTTTGGTCAAGTTAGGAATAGAAACAAGAATAAGAGATCTTCAGGAATTTTATGGAGGACAAAAAAAGGCTGATTGGGATGTTGGGATTACCGTAGATGCGATTAAAACCGCTCCGAGCGTAGATGTTATTGTCTTGGTTTCTGGAGATGGCGATTTTGTCCAATTGGTTGAATATCTTAAAAATCAAGGCAAAAGAACAGAAGTTCTTGCTTTCAAACGCTCTGCTTCCGCGCGATTAGAAGAAACAGCCGATGAATTCATTAATTTAGAAAATGACTCAAAAAAATACTTATTAAAAAAATAGATCCCTTGCCCAATAAATCATTAAACAAAAGATCTAAAAATCCTTTTAAAATTCATAGAAAACTAATACAATAAAATTATAATTCAAAATTATTTATGGAAAACAAATTTATATTAAAACTTGGGGGACGAGATCTCACAGTTGAAGTTAATAAACTTGCCGAGCAAGCAAATGGTAGTGCTTTAGTCCAATATGGAGATACTGTTCTCTTGGCAACAGCAACAATGTCAAGACAAGAAAGAGAAGGAATAGACTTCTTTCCTTTGATGGTTGACTATGAAGAAAAATTCTACGCTGCTGGAAAAATTTTAGGTGCTCGCTATACCAGAAGGGAAGCTCGTCCAACTGACGAAGCGGTTTTAACGGCACGTTTAATTGATCGCGCGATCAGGCCATTATTTCCAAAAGGATTACGAAAAGATATACAAGTAATAATCACTTGTCTTTCTTGGGACAAAGAAAACGACCCAGACATTTTAGGTCTTATAGCGGCGTCTTGTGCTTTAACTGTTTCTGACATTCCTTGGAACGGTCCTGTTTCGGCAATTAGAATTGGAAAAATAGGGCAAGAAGAAAAATTCATTTTAAACCCAACTCAAAAACAAAAGGGCAAAGAAAATCCCAAACCAACAGATTTAATTGACGCAAATCAAATTGATTTAGACCTTACCTTAGCTGGTGTTAAATCGGAAAACGCAAACCGAGAAGATGTTTTAATCAATATGATTGAGGCAAAAGCAAATCAAACGCAAGAAAGCACAGTCCTAAACGCTGTTAAATTCGCAAAACCAGAACTTAAAAAAATACTTGAATTTCAAGATGAAATTAGAGAAAAAGCAGGAAAGGCAAAGTTCGCTATTAACGAACCAATTCCAGAACCAGAATTAGAAAGAGAAATTAAAGAATTTTTAGGCGACCAACTTGAAAATGCAATTTATCCCAATTCAACTTCTAAAAAACCCTCCAAATCCACTGACAAGATGAATGAACTTACGGCTGAATTATGTTATTTTATTGAAGGAAAATATCCTGGAATGGGAAAAACGAAATTTGCTAAAAATTTCCTTGAAGAAAAAATTGAATCTTGCATTCATCGCAACATTCTTGAATCTGAAAAAAGACCAGACGGCAGAAAACTTGATGAAATAAGAAAAATTAGTGGAGAAATTGGTTTATTGCCAAGAGTGCATGGTTCAAGTCTATTTAGCAGGGGAGTAACAAAAGCCCTATCTATTCTAACTTTGGGTGCTCCAGGAGATCAACGATTGATAGAGGGAATGGAAGTTAGAGGTAAAAAACGATTTATGCATCATTACAATTTTACTCCTTATTCTGTTGGCGAAACTAGACCATTAAGAGGTCCTGCCCGACGGGACATAGGACATGGAATGTTGGCAGAAAAAACCTTAACGCCATTACTTCCAAGTTTTGAAGATTTTCCTTACACAATGCGAATAGTTACTGAAATTGTTTCATCTAACGGTTCAACCTCAATGGCATCTGTTTCAAGTGCTTCTTTGGCATTAATGGAAGCAGGGGTGCCAATAAAAGCTCCTGCAGCCGGAATTGCGATTGGTTTAATAATGGCTGACAATGGCGTTGATTATAAAATATTGAACGACATTCAAGGGCCTGAAGACCATTATGGAGATATGGACTTCAAGGTAGCGGGAACAAAAAAGGGTATAACGGCAATCCAAATGGATGTTAAAACGCTTGGAATCAGCGAAAAAATATTTGGAGAGGCATTAACTCAAGGAAAAAAGGTTAGAACTGAAATCTTAGACAAAATTGAAAAAATAATACCAGAACCAAGAAAAAAACTTTCTCCTTTCGCTCCACGAATTTTAACACATCAAATCAGTCCAGATAAAATTAGAGATGTCATAGGCCCTGGAGGCAAAATGATTAATGAAATTATTGACGCATGCGATGTCTCAATTGATATTGAAGATAGTGGATCGGTTTATATCACTTCTTTAGAGGGTGGTGAAGCCGCTGAAAAAGCGCTAAACTGGATTAAAAGCATTACCAGAGAAGTAGTGGCTGGTGAAATTTTTCAAGGCACAGTAAAACGAATTATGGATTTCGGGGCATTCGTTGAAATACTACCAAAACAAGAAGGATTAGTTCATATCTCACAACTCGCTGAACGCAGAGTTGAAAAAGTTAAAGATATCGTTAAAATAGGAGACACTGTTTCAGTCAAAGTAACTGGCATTGACGAACAGGGACGGATTAATCTCTCAATGAAAGACGCAAAAAAATAGCTTTAAAATTATAAAAATAAAAAATTTAAATTTAAATTTTAATAATTAATGCTAATTTATTAGCGTAAAAAGTTTATGGAGGAGGGAACTTCACAAGCACAAAAAAAAGTAAAAAAAACACCCACCGAATTGGTTATAAACCCTATTGATATAAAAACGATGGCAAAAGATATTTCTGCTCTTCAAGAAAAAGAAGCCGGTGTTGTTAGGGAAAAAATGACTAAAATAAAAAAGGAACTAAAAATGCCTGTTTTTCCAATGTCAAAATCAACCCCAATGCCAGAACCTGAACCAGAGCCAGAACCTGAACCAGAGCCAAAAAAACAACCCGAAAAAATACCTGAGAAAGAACAACCTGAAAAAAATGGGGAGGAAATAAAACCAACAAAAAAGAATACAGGCTTTATTAAAGACATAATTGACGATAAAGATGCTGATGTAAAAGAAAAAGAAAAAGCTACTGAAAAAATCGCTGAAGAAGCTGAGGGGATAGAAAAAAGATGGCAACAAGAGCAAGAAAAAAAAATAATGGAAGAAAAAGAGGAATTAAAAGAAAAGAGAGAAAAAAGAGAAAAATTAAAAGAAGAGAAAGAAGAGTTAAAAAAATTATTAGAAAACTTTCCAGAACAAAAAACCCCGCTAAAAGAAAAAAGGGAGAAATGCTCAATAAAAATTGTGCAACTTCAAGAAATTCTTGGTCCAATTTTAAAAAAAGAAACCGAAATAGAACAAAAAAAACAAGAAGTTGAAGAAAAAGAAGCACTTGCAAATATATTAGATGAAAGAAAAAAAATTGAGGAAGAAAGATGGGGAATAGAAGAAAAAAGGAGAGAAATAGAAAAAGAAAGATGGGGAATAGAAGAAAAAATTGAAAAAATAAATACTGAAACACAAAAAATAGACCGTGAATATCAAGAAATATTAGAAAAAGAAAGAAATGCGGAACAAAGAATAAATGAAATCTCCGCATGGGAAAACAAAATAAAAATACGGCGGGAAAAAACTGAATTAGAAGAAGAACTTCTTGATCATTCAAAAGAAAAAACGAACTTGAAAATTAAAATAAAAGAGATTAAGGAAAAAGAGGAAAACATTAACAAAACAACGGAAATAATTATAAAAAAAGAAAAGCAATTTGAAGAAAATATAAAAGAGATTGAAAAAAGAGAAGCTGGAGCTCAAGATATGATAAAAAAACAGAGCATAGAAAAAGAAAGGTGGGAAATAGAAGAAAAAAGAAGAAAAACAGAAAAAGAAAGGTGGGAACAAAAAGAAGAAAAGAATAAAATAAAAATTCTATTAGAAGAAATGCAAAATGAATATCAAAAAATTAAGGAAAAAGAGGCTACCACAAAAAAAGAATTAGAAAAAATTAAAAAAGAAATTGCTAAAATTCCAAAAGAAATTACCGCTAAAGAAACTCCTGAAACTGAGGCAGAGAAAGAAGAATCTACTGTGGAACCAACTTCATCGGAACCCGAACAAGATAAACCAGCCCCAGCTAAAGCTTCAATATATAGAGAATCCGTAACAGATACTAAAGAAGAAGAAAAAGAAGAAACTGCACTGCCATTATTTAAAACAGAAAAAGAACCACCCGTTGCCGAAACTTTAACAAATAAACAATCTGCTGCTAAAGACATAATCGCAAATAAATTAAAACCTGGCTTACCCTCTACAACCGAAGTTGCTGCGTTGGATTCAAAATCAAAATCAAAATTAAAAAAAGATGGACTATTTCCCAAAAGAAAATTGGCTATTCCCGCTCCTCTTTCTAAAATAGAAAAGGTATTTACGAGATTGATAATTATTATTGCGTTCTCATTGATTATTATTAATCTTGTCTTTTTTGGATATTGGTATCTTAAAATCAAAAAGGCGGAAACAGATCCTATTATCATAACCTCTGAAGAGATACCAGAAGAAATTCCTGAAGAGATACCAGAAGAAATTCTGGAAAAAATAACCATACCAGCCCCCATATTCACAATGACGGGCACAAAGATTTTAGAAATTGAAGACACGCAAAATCTTTCTAAAAAAATTGCGCTTTTTTTAGATAACGATTTAGAAAAAGACATATTCACCCAAATTTTAATAAAAGATTTATCTAAAAATAAATTTTTAAACATTGAAGAATTTTTTGGAGCATTATCAATTAACACACCAGATAATTTTTATCAAAATATAGGCAACGACTTCACATTCTTCTTATGTCCGCAAGAAGAAGGCAATAGACTGGGATTCATCACAAATATAAAATACGAAAACGCACTAAGCAATTCATTAAGTTCGTGGGAACCGACAATGAAAAAAGATCTTGAAACATTCTTTATTTTTATGGAAGAAACAAAATCAAGTTTTAATCCGCCCTTTGAAAACAAAAATTATCAAGAAAACACTATTCGCACCCAAGCATCTTCTGATCAAAAATTAGAAATATCTTATATTATTTTTGAAAATTATTTTATATTTACTAGTTCGCATAAAAGTATAGAAAAAATCATTGATACTCTTTCTAATCAAAGTTCTGAACCAAATTTATAACTAATTATATGAACAAAGAAAAATTAAAAAAAATAAAATTGAAATTAGAAGAAGACAAGGCTTTACTTGAAGAGCAACTTCAAAGTTTTGCTCAAAAAGACCCCAACCTTAAAGATGATTGGGATAGTCGTTTTCCAAAAACTCAAGGCGGTAAATTAGAAGAAGCTGCTGACGAAGTTGAAGAATATTCTACCAGACTTCCAATTGAGTTCAGCTTAGAGCTTAAACTTAAAAATGTAAATTCTGCGTTAGAAAAATTAAAAAAAGACGCATACGGACTATGCGAAGAATGCGGAAAACCTATTTCCGAAGAACGCTTAACAATTTCTCCCGAAGCGAAAAATTGTATGAAGTGCCAAAAATAAATTTATTAAAATTATGATTGGAATATGCTGTCAAAAGTTTTTTCAGCTACTATTGTTGGCTTAGATGCACAAACTATTGAAGTTGAAGTAGATGCCTCTTATGGATTGAGGCATTTTTCTATTGTTGGCTTACCAGACAAAGCAGTAGAAGAATCAAAAGAAAGAGTGGGAGCGGCTATAAAAAGTTCTAAGTTCAAATCACCACACCAAGAACCAATTCGCATTTTGGTTAATTTAGCCCCAGCTGACTTAAAAAAAGAAGGGTCTTTTTATGATCTTCCTATAGCTCTTGGATGTTTAACGGCCTCAAAACAAATCAAGTTACCCTTGGAAAACAAAATTTTTCTTGGCGAATTAGGATTGGACGGAAAATTACGGCCAATTAAAGGCGCTCTTTCTTTTGCCATGGCGGCTCAACGCGATGGCTGGTCAGAAATCATTTTACCAAAAGCAAACGCGCGCGAAGCATCTTTAATCGCCGAACATAGTAAATCTAAAAATAATCCAAAATTTAAAGTAACTGGCGTAAATTCTTTAAAGGAAACTATTGATTATTTGCAAAACAAAAAACAAATCCCAACGATTAAAACTAATTTACAAGATATTTTAGAAAATCCATCTCATTCTTTAGATTTTGATTTAATTAAAGGACAAAGCCGCGCTAAAAGAGCATTAGTGATCGCCACGGCCGGTGGACACAATATCCTAATGTATGGACCCCCTGGAACAGGAAAAACCCTCCTAGCTAAAGCAATTGCCTCTATCTCGCCTTCTCTAAATTTTAAAGAAGCGCTGGAAATAACCAAAATTTACAGTATCAATGGAATTCTACCAAAAGAAAACCCGTTAATAAATGTAAGACCATTTAGAAATCCGCACCATAGCACATCTGAAGTGGCGTTAATTGGTGGCGGTAATCCGCCTAAAGCAGGGGAGATAACCTTGTCCCACCGCGGCGTATTATTTTTAGACGAATTCCCCGAATTCCATCGTGATGTATTAGAATCCCTCCGTCAACCAATGGAGGAAGGAGAAATAACTATTTTACGAGCAAAACACAGCCTAACCTTACCAGCCCGCTTTATATTGGTTGCGGCTGCTAATCCATGCCCGTGTGGCTTTTTTAATGACCCCAATAGAGAATGCACTTGCGCACCCTCTCAAATCGCTAAATACCAAAGAAAACTTTCGGGTCCTTTGATGGATAGAATTGACCTTTTTATCAATGTCCCTGCAATAAAATACGAAAAACTGATAGAACCAGAAACAAACGAAAGTGATATTGCAAGAACAGAAATTAAAAAAGCGCGTAAGATACAAGAGCAAAGAACAAAAGGGTCTATCAATGCGGAAATGTCTTTACAACAAATTAAACAACACTGCGAAATTGATTCTAAATCTCAAAATATATTAAAAACATTTATTGATAAAGGCAAAATGTCTGTTCGTGGCTATCATAAAATTTTAAAAGTAGCTAGAACGATTGCTGACTTAAATAACTCAGAACATATTTCATATAACCATATAAGCGAAGCAATGACATACAGAATGAAAATGTCCAACAATGCGCTTTGACAATAAAATTTAAAAAATTGAGCAAATCAAGCCCCAAGTTTAACCGACTTGATTAACAATGAAACTGTGGAAAACTTTTTTGACTTATGCGTCCATATAGACTATTCTATGAGAATGATTAGATTTAAAGAGAAAATAAAGAAAACCATTAAAATCAAAATAAAAACCCATCGTTTAATAAAAAAAATGTTTTTGGATTCTACGACAGTTTCCTGTTTTTGTTTTGGAGCAACTTTAGTTGCTTTATTATCTGTTTTCTGCTCTTTTTCATTTTCAACTCCCTTTGAAAACATCAAAAATCCGAAACTTACTCAAAACATAATTGATAATACAAAAAACCAACGCAATTCTTATTTCTCTAAAAAAATTGAAAGCGAATCGCCAGACCTTTGCATTATTGAAAAAAATAGCTTAAGAGCTGCTACCGCTCCAATCATATACACACCTCAAGTTTTTGGATCAATAATAGGATCGTCTGACTTTGACGAAAAAAATACACGAGATGAAGTTATTGAATATATTATAAAAGAGGGAGACAATCTTTCAACTATCGCAACCAAATTTAATATTTCTTTAAATACACTTCTTTGGGTTAATAATATAGGCAAAAACTCGCCAATAAAAATTGGGCAAAAATTAATGATTTTACCTATTTCTGGTATTTTACATTCCATAAAAAATGGTGATAATTTAAGCTCCATAGCTAAAACCTATAAAGTAAATGTGGATGAAATTGTTTCGTTTAATGAGCTTTCAAATACGAAAGACATCTTTATCGGAGATATGCTTATTGTTCCTAATGGAAAAATGCCAACAAAAATATCTAATATTGCTTTAATCCCTGTCGCCGACAATCAATTCATTTTCCCTTGCGAAGGAAAAATAACGCAAGGGCTACACTTTAAAAATGCTGTTGACATCGCAAATAAATGCGGAAAGCCAGTGGTTGCGGCGGCCTCTGGCACAATCCAAAGAGCTGGGATCATTCGGATTGGAGGCAAGAGAGTAACAATCTTACATCAAAATGGAGTTGGCACATATTACGGTCATTTGTCCACGATTTTAGTAACCCCAGGTCAACAAGTAAACACTGGCGATATTATCGGCTATATAGGAAACACTGGCTATACATTAGGTGCCACTGGATGCCATGTTCATTTTGAAGTTATAGGAGCAAGAAACTTTTTGGGAGACACAAATAAATATCCTGTGGGAAGCTATGTAAGCTGGAAAAAATAGAAATTACCATACTAAACAAACACCGCTCAAAACCGCTATAAACGGTTTTTTATTTTTTATAAAAATTATAGTCAAAGACGGACTTTGACTTGCTTTGCTAGAATTTACTAATTTAACTTTTATTTCATAATTCAAAATTGTGATATAATAAATTTAATGAATTCAACCTCAAAAACAAATGTGAATATGTTGTCTAGCGCTCTCAATATAAAAAAATTATTCAAGGAATACGAAGCCCGTCCCTTGAAACAATTAGGACAAAATTTTTTAATAAACAAAAAAACAATTAAAAAAATTGTTGACACGGCCGATATCCAAACAAACGATACTATTTTAGAGGTTGGACCAGGCATCGGAGTCTTAACACAAGAAATAGCGAGTAAAACAAAAAGGGTGATAGCCGTTGAAAAAGATCCTAAAATGCTTGAAATTCTAAAACAAACTTTAAAAGATTTTAAAAATATAAAAATCTATAAAAAAGATATTTTAAAATTTGATTTATCTGTATTGCCAAAATCATACAAGGTCGTTGCGAATATCCCTTTTTATCTTACTGTCCCACTTATCCGCAAATTTTTGGAACACAAAAGCCCTCCGAAAGAAATAATTTTAGTAATTCAAAAAGAAGTAGCGCAAAGGATATGCGCTAAACCTGAGAGAATGAATATCTTGGCTATTTCTGTGCAAATTTACGCAAAACCAAAAAAAATTAGCTATATCTCAAAAAAATCATTTTGGCCTCAACCAAAAATTGATTCAGCGATTCTTAAAATAATTCCCTTAAAAACAAATCAAGAAAAAATTTTTTCAATGAAATTATTTTTCCAAATTGTCAAAGCTGGATTTGCGCATCCGAGAAAACAAATCTTAAATAACCTGCAAATACTTGGACAAAATCAAAACAAAAAATCAGATCAAAACAAAAAAGAAATTAAAGCATGGCTCATTGAAAACAAAATCAAACCAACGCTCCGCGCTGAAAAATTAACAATCCAAGACTGGATTAACCTTGAAAATACCTATAGTTCTATTGCCTAACGGGTCTAATTTACAACTTAAACCCTACAAAAATTTTTATGTTTTTTATTTATTTTATGGTATAATTATTTAATAATTTAATATTTTAAAAATGTTTCAAAAATTCAACAACATTCCAAAATTTTTTTCTAAAAAAAGACACATTTTTTTGTTGTCTTTTTTTCTTCTTGCAGGATTATTTTTAATGATTACGGTTGCTCACGCGTTTCTACCACCACCTTTTATGGCAGTCCCAGCTATAAAATTTTTAAGTGGCATAAATATAAGTCCTATTGATATGTTGCGAGATGGCGTAGCAAGATCAGTCAGTATGGCGCTGCTTTCTGGTTTTTTTATGATAATGCAATCAATTGGCACTATGTTTTTAGGGCTAAGCTCACTAATTTTTAATTGGACGATTAGTGAAAACTTTATCAATGTAAAATTTACTGACAATATTTTTGTTAACGAAGGGTGGAATACTGTTAGAAATTTCACCAATATGTTTTTTATTCTAGTGATGGTTATTATTGGATTGGGAACATCTTTGCGAATAAGAGAATACGAAGCTAAAAAAACCTTACCGGCTTTAATTGCAGTAGCTCTTTTAATTAATTTTACGCCCGTAATCTGCGGTTTTTTTATTGATGCATCAAACATATTAATGAATTTTTTCTTAAGTGCAACAGGAACGGGCATAAGGGAAGTGACTGAAAAGCTCGGAAACTCATGGGACTTTTATGGAAGTATGGGGAAATCCGGATCAAATGCTAACCCAGCCACTGTAGCAGGCTATGGATTCGCAATGCTAACCTTTACATTTATCGCTGCTTTTACTTATTTAATCTATGCTTTTTTGTTTGCGGCGCGATATGTTATGCTTTGGACATTAATAATTTTATCACCATTAGCTTTTCTCTGTTATATTCTACCTAGCACAAAAAAAGGTTTCACAATGTGGTGGAGTTCTTTCTCGCAATGGTGCTTTGTCGGTATAGGAGGAGCTTTTTTTCTCTATCTATCCGACATATTAATTGCCAGTTTTGCAACTGTTGCGTCTGAACCAGCCGTGGCAGACGAATGGACGGGGATAGCATCATTCCTGCCATTTCTTATTCCTATATTTTTCTTAATGATTGGGCTATATATTACAATGTCCACTTCAGCAACAGGAGCAAATTATATTATTTCCGGTGTAACGGGACAAACTAAAATAATTGGAGGGAAAACACTAAGCATGGCAAGGAGAACAAAAACCGGAGCAAGAATGGAAAAATGGGGAGCTATGCAGATGGAAAAATTACCAGGTGGTCCA
>JAUVKU010000024.1 GCA_030596105.1 bacterium | reverse complement strand
CTCCGTCGTCATAAAAATAGTCATTAGCAAAAGACCAGCCATGAAGTTCAGCTCCTGTTGGCATATTAACACAATCCCAGTTATCGGGTCCTGCTCTTTGTAATATCTGTCCATTGGAGCAAGTAGCTCCATCTGGCATTAAATCGCCATCAAATCTTAAATCGCCAGCCGTGTATAAAAGCCCAGGGGTATAAACACCGCTTGTAAAATGTCCTAAGCCGTTCAACCGCAACCATTCGTTATCGGCCGCAATCACCTCCTCCCCGTCGTCATAAAAATAGTCATTAGCAAAAGACCAGCCGTTGAGATTAACTCCTGCTGGCATATTAACACAATCCCAGTTATTAAGTCCTGTTCTTTGCAATATCTGTCCATTGGAGCAAGTAGCTCCATCTGGCTGTAATTCGCCATAGAATCTAAGATCACCGCCTGTGGATAAACGACCAGGAGTATAAACACCTTCAGTAAAATGTCCTGATTCATTCAGTCGCAGGTATTCATCAGACGCTCTAATTACCTCCTCTCCGTCGTCATAAAAATAATCATCAGCAAAAGACCAGCCACTTAGATTAATTGCGCTTCCAGGATCAACACAATCCCAATTATCAACTCCTATTCTTTGTAATATCTGTCCATTGGAGCAAGTAGCTCCATCTGGCATTAAATCGCCATCAAATCTAAAATCACCACCCGCCCAAAAATTACCAGGAGTATAAACACCGCTGGTAAATTGTCCTGCCGAATTCAACCGCAGATATTCGTTAAAAGTCGCGATTACCACCTCTCCGTCGTCATAAAAGTAATCATCACCAAAAGACCAGCCGTTGAGATTAGCTCCTGCTGGCATATCAACACAATCCCAGTTATCAACTCCTATTCTTTGCAATATCTGTCCATTGGAGCAAGTAGCTCCATCTGGCATTATCTCGCCATTAAAGCTTAGATCACCTCCAATAGCAACCTCTCCGGTAAAACCACTTGCGTCAGCGTCCTCGTTAAGCACGCTTAACAAGTCTTGTGTTCCGCCACCACCCACATCATCTATTTCACAAATTACGCTTCCATCTTCGTTAATTACTCTTATTGAAGAATCCTCAGCGCAAGATCCAAAAATTCTTTGTTGTGCCTCAGTAGACTCAATGGATAATATAATATTCCCATTTGCTCCACCATCAACCAAGCTAATACCATCCCCCCCAGTTAAAACTCTCTCACTATTTAAATCGCCGTTCAGACCCAAAACTACATAACTAGCATCTATCGGAGCTACACTGCCAGATCCCCCTTCATCTGTTCCACAAGACAACATCCCACTAGCGTCAGTATCAATAGTGTCACAATTCAACAACCCTAAAACATACACTTCACCATTTTCATCAATTCTTATTCTTTGATTTGTGCCCGTATAAAGTATTATCTCGCTTCCTGACATATGTATTGGAGATGCTTCAAGCTCATCACCCTTCAAAAAAAGATCATCATTTCCACTAATAGAATTTACTTTTTTAATATCTCCTTCAAAACCAGAGGCGTCCATAGAAAGCTCATCAGCCTTGAATGTCGCCGTTATTGTTAAATCACCCCACGATGTTTGTGAATCAGTAGTTATTCTTAAAGGTGGGTCCAAGTTATCATCTGGCGGACTAGCTGTGGGCTCTGTCCATGCTAAAACAATATAACTTGTTAATAATGTAGCAACAAGAACCCCGAGTATAAGAGCAAAGGACTTGGTACGATAATTAAACATAAAAAAATATTTAATCGTTTATTGTTTATAAAAAATATCTAACCAATAACAGAAAATTGCAATCATTGAATAAATTATGCTAAATTATAAATAATGATTGATTATTGTTTTATTTTAACACCTTTAAAATAAAACAACAAGACAGCGCCTGTGGATAACTTTTACTCGCTCTCAAAAACATAATAATGATATATTAAAACATAATACAAAACGCAAAACAGTTGACTTTACGAGAAGAAATGATAAAATAATAATGTGAATTAATCGTTAAATTCTATAAAAATGTTTCATACTCTTTTTCTTCAAATTATTTCAGGAATTTTAGGGTTATGGTTGGCAACACAATTTGTTGTTGGCGTAGAATTCATAGGACCTACTGGAACTTTAGTTTGGGCAGGTATTGGGTTAGGAATAATCAATTCTTTTCTTAAGCCAATTTTAAAAATAATCGCCATTCCCTTAAGAATGTTAACATTGGGTCTATTCGGTATAATAATAAACATGGGAATGATTTGGCTTATAGACATTATTTTTCCAGAATTAATAATTTTAGGGCTTATTCCTTTATTTTGGACAACTATTATTGTTTGGGGACTAAGCATTATTCTTTTATTTTCTGGAAAAAGATCTATTAGATAATCATCTATAAGCAACTATTTATCACTTAATACAAAAATACAAATTCATGAAAGACTTTTTACCTTTAATTCAACTCATTATTTCAATTTGCCTAATTGTCTGCATTTTACTGCAACAAAGAGGAACAGCTCTTGGCTCCGCATTTGGTGGCGGAGGGGGTGGAGAATTTTATGGCACAAGGCGCGGAATTCAAGAAAAAATTTTTTGGGCGACTGTTATATTGGGATCCCTTTTTATTATCGTTGCGTTGCTCAACCTTTTGCTTAATTAAAACTATTAGATCTGTTGCTTATTGAGCAACGGGCCTATTAAACTAAAAAATACACATAAAACAATATGCGAAATTGGACTATTTTTTTTAGACAATACGAAAAACATCTAAAATCTCGCTGGAATCTCCCGTCTTTTTCTCAATGGCGACAACTACATAAAGCCCTAAACCAAAAAGAAAGAATAATCTTAATCAGTTTATTAATTTTATTTTTCAGTTCCTCTGCTTTTTTAACTTTTAATTTTTATTTTGAAAACACAGAAATCAAACCCGCATTTGGAGGAGAATACTCAGAAGGAATAGTGGGTCACCCAAGATTCATAAACCCAATTTACGCCACTGCTAATGACGCAGATAGAGATTTGGTGGAGCTAATTTTTTCTGGTTTAATGAAATACGACCATAATGGCGAAATAATACCAGATTTAATTGAAAACTACGACATAAAAGATGATGGAAAAATTTTTGAATTAGAATTAAAAGAAAATATCTTTTGGCACGATGACCAAAAATTCAGCGCCGATGATGTAATTTTTACCATTCAGACCATCCAAAATTCTAACTATAAAAGCCCATTAAGGGCAAATTGGCTTGGGGTAGAAATAGAAAAAATCAGTAAAAATAAACTGCGATTTAAATTAAAAAACCCTTATAACTCTTTTTTAGAAAGATTAACCCTTAAAATACTACCTGCTCACATTTGGCAAAATATCTCTCCAGAAAATTTCACCTTATCAGATTACAACCTTAACCCGATTGGAACTGGACCATTTCAGCTTAAAAACTTAAAACAAAACGGAAATAATTCTGTTGCTTCTTTAACACTAGAAAGATTTCAAAATTATTTTGCGCAAAAGCCGTTTCTTGAAAAAATTTCTTTTATATTTTTTGACAGCAAAAAGGACTTAATCAATTCGGCAAACAAAGGAGAGATCAAAGGATTGACAATTTCACCAATTTTATCTCCAAAAATAACAAAAAAGGAATTAAATGAATATGCTTTCTCTTTGCCAAGATATTTTAGTGTTTTCCTTAATTCTGAAAAATCAGAATTTTTAAAAGAAATTGAGATAAGGCAAGCGCTAAATTTCGGAATCAATAGAACAGAAATGCTGGAAACCATTCTTTTCTCTAAGGGCAAAGCTGTTTTCTCCCCTATCCTACCCGAAATTTATGGCTACAAATCACCATTCACAAATTATAAATACGATATTGAAAAAGCTCAAGAACTTTTGAAAAAGGCTGGTTTTGAAAAACAAAATGGAAAACTCGTTAAAATTATTAAGGAAAATTTCACTGAATTTAAAACTGAGCTTAAAATTGGAAGCAAGGGGAATGAAGTTACTGCGCTTCAAACCTGCTTAAGCAAAGATGTAGAAGTATATCCCGAGGCAATAATTACTGGTTATTTTGGCTCCGCAACAAAATCAGCTGTAAGTAAATTTCAAGAAAAATATTACGACGAAATTCTTAAACCTTATAAATTAAAATCCGGGACAGGGACTGTTGGCAAAAGCACAAGAGCCAAATTAAATGAAATTTGCGAAGAACAAAACAAAGGAATTATAGAGCTAAAGATTTCTTTAATTACCGTAAAAGACCCGCTTTTAGAAGAAACTGCCGATCTGCTTAAAAAACAATGGGAAAAATTAGGAATTCAAGTAGAAATTAAAACATTTTCAATATCTGAACTTGAACGAGATTTCATAAAACCAAGAACATACGAATGTCTTTTATTTGGGGAAGTTCTTGGTGCCATTCCAGATCTATTTCCATTTTGGCATTCCTCACAATCAAAAGACCCTGGTCTTAATTTAAGTGAATACAAAAATAAAAATGCTGACAACTTATTGGAAAAAATAAGAATAACTTTAGACGAACAAGAACGCCAAAAAATGTACGAAGAATTTCAAGATATATTGCTTCAAGACTCCCCAGCTGTATTTTTATACAGCCCAGATTATCTTTACTTCATCTCTTCAACAATTGAAGGGATACCAAAAATAAATATCGTGGTAGATCCTTCAAAAAGATTTGTTGAAATTCAAGATTGGTACATAAAAACCAAACGAACTTGGAAATAATAACTAATAAACATTTTACTATGCGTAAAAATATTTTAAATTTTCCAACTCAATTCAAAGCTGGATTAAAACTGGCAAAAGACATCAAGCTAAAACACGGATTTCAAAATGTAATTATTTCTGGAATGGGCGGTAGCGCGTGGCCAGCAAACCTTTTGAAGGCATGGCTTGATTTACCAATAAACATCACCGTAAACAGAACTTATGACCTTCCCCCACAAGCCACAAAAAAGACTTTAGCTATTTTTAGCTCTTATTCTGGAAACACAGAAGAACCTATTTCTGTTTATAGGCAAACGATTAAAAAAAAAATCCCGTCAGTGATAATCACTTCTGGCGGTAAATTTAAAGAACTTGCTAAAAAAAACAACACTCCCCTAATTCTTATGCCCGCTGGACTTCAACCAAGAATGGCAACAGGATATATGTTCTCTATTTTATATGCGATATTAATTAACGCCAAACTTGTTAAAGACAAATCAAACGAACTTATTAAGAATGCTTCTGAATTAAAACCCGAAAAACTTGAACAAAAAGGAAAAAAAATAGCCACAAAGCTATTTAATAAAATTCCGATTATTTATGCCCCAGACAAATATAGAATACTCGGTTATGTGTGGAAAATTAAATTTAACGAAAACACAAAAATTCCAGCATTTTGTCATTATTTCGCGGAGTTAAACCATAATGAAATGAATGGATGGCAAAATCCTTTAGGTAAATTTTCAATAATTACATTACGCGACCCAGACGATCATCCTCAAATGCTCAAACGAATAAAACTCACCGCTTCATTACTCAAACCAAAAGGCATTAAAACAGAGATCATAAATATGGACGGAAAAAGCGACTTGGAAAAACTATTCAATACAACGCTTTTAGCTGATTGGGTTTCATATTATTTAGCTCTCAAATACAAAACAGACCCAGTAAAAGTAAAGCTCGTGGAAGATCTCAAAAAGAAACTCTAAGCCACAACGCAAAAGTCAAGGAGATGACTGTCAAAATTCTTTCGTAGCGAGATTTTAGATTTTTGAGCGAAACAAGGAAGGCAAGCAAAAAGATTTGAGCCGTAGCATCGCTACGGGGAAAATCCTTTTGCGTAGCCTGACGAAGTTGTAGTCAAAAATATAAAATCGCAGTAGAAAGAATTTTGACAGCCATCTCAAAAAAGCCGAGGTGGTGAAATTGGTAAACACGCGGCGTTCAGGACGCCGTGCCAGCAATGGCTTAAGGGTTCAACTCCCTTCCTCGGCACCAAATGAAAACATAGAACAATAAAAAACCCTGCTCAGAGACAAGCTCCTTACAGGGACTTAGCGAGATAACACACATATAATCTTAATACCATACTCGCTTTAATAATCATCCACTTTTTCATTACTATCATTTTTCCGTTCATATTCTCCTCACAATTAATAGTATAACATAATTATAAACTAAAGTCAATAACAAACACGAATTTCTTATTATATGGATAAATTTATTAACAAACAACAATCAAATAACTTGCGAATTATGCCTCTCGGCGGATTAGGAGAAGTAGGAAGAAATATGACCCTTTTAGAATATGAAGGAAAAATTCTAATTATTGATATGGGTTTTAGAATGCCATCTGAAGATATGCCTGGAATTGATTATATTATTCCTGATATTTCTTATTTAAAAGGAAAAGAAAAAAATGTCTTAGGCGTTGTCTTTACGCACGGACATTACGATCACATCGGCGCTGTCCCCTATTTTATGAATAAACTTGGCAACCCTCCGATGTTCGCATCTAAATTGACACGCGGAATTATCTTAAAAAGACAAGATGATTTTTCCAATCAACCACAATTAAATATCAGCCCTATAAAAAACGGGTCAAAAATAATATTGGGCGTATTTAAAATAGAATTTTTTAGAATGAACCATAACATTCCCGATAATATGGGGCTATTTATTGAAACGCCTGTTGGCAACATCCTGCACACTTCTGATTTCAAATTTGACGCCTCTCCTGTAAACGACTTGCCTACCGACCTCCAAAAACTCAAAAGTTTTGGCGAAAAAGGAGTTCTTTTGCTTATGTCTGATTCTACTGGAGCAGAAGAAGAAGGGCACTCGCTCTCTGAAAAAGAAATTCAGATAAATTTAGAAAAAATTTTTAGCAGAACACATGGCAGAATCGTTGCCGCTACTTTTTCCTCTCTAATAAATCGTGTTCAACAATTAATCACTCTTTCAGAAAAATATGGTAGAAAAGTAGCGATAGAGGGATTTTCAATGAAAAATAATGTGGAAATCTGTAAAAATCTTGGCTATATTCAAACAAAACCAGGAACAATAATTTCGTCCAAAGAAATGCGTAATTATTCAAACTCGCAAATAACACTCCTTTGCACTGGCGCTCAAGGCGAAGGCTCAGCGGCTCTAATGCGAATCGCCAACAAAGACCATAAATATATGCAATTTAAAAAAGGAGATACTGTCATTTTCTCTTCATCGGTAATTCCTGGAAATGAACGAAGCGTTCAGATATTAAAAGATGATATTTTGAAACAAGGCGTAAAAGTTTATCATTATAAAATGATGGATATTCACGCTGGCGGACATGCCCAACAAGAAGAGCTAAAAGAGCTATTCAGAATTATAAAACCAAAATTCTCTATGCCTATTCACGGTCAATACTCAATGCTCGTAGCCCATGCCGAACTTGCCAAATCTATGGGAATTCCAGAAGAAAACATAGCGGTTATTGAAAATGGACAAATAATTTGCATGAGCAAAGAAAAACTAACTATTGCGAAAAAACGCATTCCCTCAAACTATATTATGGTTGACGGCTTAGGAGTTGGCGATGTGGGAGAAATAGTAATTAGAGATAGACAAATGCTTGCTCGCGATGGAATGTTTGTTATTGTAGCGATTATTGACAAACAAACAAAACAAATTAAGGGCTCTCCAGATATAATTTCAAGAGGATTTGTTTATTTACGCGAAGCAAAACCATTGCTTGCAGAAACAAGAAAAAAAGTAATTGAAATTGTAAACAAGCCAACTAATCAAACACAAAAAACGACTGTGCTAACGCCAACGCAAACACTAACTCCAAAACTATTACCATTGCAAAAAAAGAAAAAGAAACAAGAAAAAAAAGACGAATTAAAAGAAGAAATTCGCAATAAAATTAGCAAATTCCTATTCAAAAAAACACAACGCCGTCCAATAGTCCTGCCAGTAATTATTGAAGTCTAAATCAACTTCAGTCCGCGCATTAACCAAAATATATTGAGATGGTTGCAAAATTTTTTCGTAGCGAGATTTTAGATTTTTGAGCGAGACAAGAAAGACAAATAAAAAGATTTGAACCGTAGCATCGCTACGGAGAAAATCGTTTTACGCAGTCTGACGAAGTCGTAGCCAAAAATCTAAAATTATCGCAGAAAAAATTTTGTAATTATCTCAATTAATAATACTAATTATTATAATAATATGAAAATATTTAGTGGCATACAACCAACAGGAGAAATACATATTGGAAATTATTTAGGAGCTATAAAGCATTGGGTTAAACTCCAAGAAACCCAAGAATGTATTTTTTCTATTGTTGACCTTCATTCTTTAACCACTCCATATAACCCAGAAATTTTACAAAAAAAAATTTTAGAACTAACCATAGCTCATTTAGCTGTTGGAATTAATCCAGAAAAATCTATTTTTTTCGTTCAATCACGAGTTAAAGAACATACTGAATTATGTTGGCTTTTAAATACAGTGTGCCCTGTTGGAGATTTAAGCAGAATGACACAGTATAAAGAGAAAACAAAACAATTCAAAAAAAATATTAACGCAGGATTATTAAACTATCCAGTATTACAAGCGGCAGACATTTTACTCTATAAAACAGAGATTGTTCCTATTGGCGAAGACCAAAAGCAACACATTGAATTGACAAGAACCATTGCCAAAAAATTTAACACCAAATTCGGCGAGACATTTAAAATTCCAGAGCCACAACTTCCAAAAATAGGGGCCAAGATTATGGCTCTTAACGACCCTACAAAAAAAATGTCCAAATCAATGCCAGAATCTTGTTTATTCTTGTTTGATGAGCCAGATAAGATTAAAAAGAGAATAATGTCAGCCATAACTGATACCGATAAAACAATAAAATACGACATTAAAAACAAACCCGGAATTTCTAATCTTTTAACTATCTACCATTTATTCAGCAACAAACCAATTCAAGAAATAGAAAAAGAATTTGAAGGAAAAGGATATGGCGATTTCAAAAAAGAATTAGTTGAACTTTTAACAGAATCTTTAAAACCATTTAGAGAAAAAAGAAAAGAACTTCTTAATCAAGAAGCTCTCATACAAAAAATCTTAAACAACGGAGCAAAAAAAGCTAAAATTGTAGCGCAAGCAACGATGGAAGATGTCCGCAAAAAAATGGGGCTTATTTAACCATTGCCCGATTATTAAAAAATTTAATTTATGAAAATATGAAAAATTCATTAAAAATAATAATTGGGGTAACAGGAACTATGGCAATAATTGTGTCTTTCCTCTGCTCCGCCTTAATACCGCCCCATATGATTAAAATTCGTTGCGAATATAACGATGATTTTTATTGTAAATTTACAAAATATTTTTACAATAAAACAACTGCGCCAATAGAGTATATTCTTGATGGAATAGCAAATCCTTTTCGCACATCCAACGAACACAGGCAAGAATTTGGTATTGAAACAGCCCGTCTTTCTTTCAAAGAAAAACGAGAACTTCATTCAATGATTGAGCAAACAATAATGGCTGGTTTTCAATATTATGACACTGGAGATGAAAAAGAATTTAAAAAAATAAAAGATTTATTTCTGATAGAGGAATATGAGAGAATAAAAAATAGTATAAAAAAAATGCGCGATGAACATAAAAAAAGATTAGATGCCGGTCCTTACCCTTGTAAAATTCCGTCTCATATTCCCAATGGAAAATTTTCCAAACCAAGAGAATACAAAGATTTAGAAAATAGAATTGGAATAATGGTTTTACATAAAATGTCTGCACCAGATATTTTGGGCGGAGGTTGTGAAAGCGATCCGCTTAAAATTTATATATTTAAACGAATAGACAATATATGGAAAATAGAAAAAATAAACGGCGCGCGTATTGGATGGCCAATCGCAGAAACAACAGAAAATTATGTGATTAAAAAATTAATTGAAGAAAATAAAAAGAGGCTCTAAAAAGAGCGCTCTTTATTTTTTGTTCTATCCTATATACTCATCTAACAAGTGGTACCCTTTAAATGTTGCGTATGGATGTCTATCCATTATATCAGTTAACGGTTCGTTGTCTTCGCTTGGTGAGTGATAAGCCATATACATATTATTGCTGTCTACGCCAGTTACTATCATTGTGTGACTCCACCTTCCTCCTTCTTTGTATTGAACAACATCTCCTACTTCAAACCAATCTTGCCAATATTGAGAATTACTAGTTGATAAATAGTGCTTAGCTTCTGTTCTATATGGTTGTTCTAAAATTCTATTTAAATCGCCGACTACTGCCCAAGAATGGCTATAATCTGACAATTTCCAAGATACATAATACTCGGCGTACCATTGATATTCTGAACCCCAATCAGTCCCTCTCATATTCCAAGCCACCTTCATAAAGACACCAAGATACAAAGTTTGTGCAATCTCCACCCATCAAGTTGAACCACCACGAACCAGGAACATTGTTATCGTAGTTTTCTAAGGCGTAGGTTGTTGCTACTTGTCGATTGTATGTGTATGTTGCAGATACTGGCATTACGGCAACGGCTGAAAACAACATCACGCTTAAAATTCCTATCGCAAATATTTTCTTTCCATTCATTTTTTCTTTTTCACCTCCTATTCGCAAAACCTTTTCAACAAATATCTTGTGTATTCAATCTATATTTTATTTTTAAAGTTCCACGAGATTAACCCTATCATACCCCCCCCCTAATTTGTCAAATTGAGAACTGTAGAAAACTTTTTAACGCAAAACGAAAATTAAATACTGTGACATACATCACAAAAAATGGACACAAGAGTGTCCACTTTTTGAAATACAAATCGTCGCGAGACGGTTTTTATCCGTGTCCACTAAATGGGGTACACTTCACATTTAGGCGATTTTTTTGTATATTTGGATAACTTAAAATTTCGCTATATTCAAATAAAAACTTTTAAAAACGCTATTTATAACCAAATAATTAAAATAGCTATAAGATTTTTAATAACCCAAAAGCTCATTTATCTTTACTTTTGTTGTTTTTCCAACAACGCCTGTTCCAGTAGTTAATCCCCAAACAGCAAGAATGTCTTCAGTATATTTCTCCTGAAACCTAATTAAAGCTCTTTTAGTTAATGCGCCAAAATATCCGCTCACAATTCCTTCCGGATAAATATCAACTCCTTGAACTTTTAAAAACTCTTGAAGATATTCAACATTCTTTGAAGTTTGTCCATATCTCAATGTCTTTTCAAACTTATGCTTTATTGGAATCTCTATAATTTTTACAATTTCTGAACTTTCCACGGATTTCATCTCATTCAATAAAAATTGTAATTGCTGAACGATAGTCATAAATTCAGCGATCTTTGTTTTAATCTCAATTTTTGTCATTTTTTTAATCGGTTTTTCTATGAGAGGAATAATAATACCATTAATCTTTTCCGATTCTTCAGTCTTAAATGTGTTCCATCCCAATTCTGGAGTCCATCCAGGAGCTATTCCTCCTCCGCCAGAAGAAACAGTCTCTTCATCATCGTTCGTATTGCTTGCTGTAACATCACTAACCACAAAACCGTCATAATTACTGTCAGTGCTGGAAGCGTTTGCTGTAATAATAGTATAACCAATATCTCCGTCAACAATATCGTCATCTACTCCAGTAGTAGTTGCTGTCTGTGGAATAGCCCAATTAACGGAAGTGAATGTCATTGAAGAAGGTGAAATTGTTCCCTCGC
>JAUVKU010000045.1 GCA_030596105.1 bacterium | reverse complement strand
ACAATATTTATCAAACAATTTATATATACAATAACGAAAGGATCCATTCCAAACTAAAAATGCCGCCTGTAGAGTTCGGGCGACAATATGAATTAACTAAAGTCATAGACAAATGTGTCTAGAAAATGGGTACCTTCCATACTTTTAAAATATCTAATATTTTTTTTTCATCCATTATACTTGCATTTTTTTCAATTGCATAGTCATATTCACCATCCTTATAAAATACCCGTTTATAACAAAGCTCTTTACGTCCGCCGCTTGTTCTAACCCTTAAATTTTCCCTTCCTTGTCTGTCAGCTTTATAATCTTTGTGCGGAGGGTATAAATAGACATCAATTTCTTTTGATTCCTCGACAAAAATATGCTTTAGCGCTTTATTAATTACACCGGCTTTTATATCATCTAATTTGAATAGTAATTCTATTTCTTTCATCTTTTTATTACTAATATTTAAACTTCTTTAATTTAGATAAAATATCAAGATTATTTTTTATATCCATATTCGCTTACTTTGGCTTTTGCCTTTAAGGGCACCCTACAGGATTTTGCCGATTTTAATATCCACTCTTTCGCGCTTTATTTCCCACAATGTCCTTTTACAACAATCTTGCCCTGAATAATTTTGTGGGCAGGACGATTGTGATATCTGGCCAATCTGGCAAATTGCTAATTGCAGTTGTGGCATTCTAAATTTCCTTTCGTGTAATCCTTTAAAATACCTTCAACATAACATTTAATTAAAGAACCGGGACCTTCTTTTTTGTATTTGTATAGTTGTACACCACAATTGGCACAAACTATTTTAATAACGAATTCTTTGGTTTTTTTCTTGGTCATAATAACCTCCTTTTTAAAAAAACTCAACCTCCCTATATTTTTTCAAAATAAAAAATATGTATTTTGCTTCAATTATAAATACTAAAACCTACTTAATGTTTAGCATAATTACGGAAAAAAATCAAGTGTTCGTCAATCATTTATGCGATTAATCGCATGATTTTCTATTTATTTGGCGACAGTCCCTTAATATTGTAAAGCCAATAATGATTGACTTTTAGCCTTTTCCCGCCTATAATAAAAAATAATATAATAATACATAATTAAATGAAAAATTTTAGATACAACGTAATATTCAGGCCGGAGCAAGAGGGCGGGTTTACTGTTCTTGTGCCAAGCCTTCCTGGCTGTATTAGCTATGGCAAAAATCTTGAAGAAGCCAAAAGGATGGTTAAAGAAGCAATTGAGCTTTATATTGAAAGCTTGCAGGCGCACAAAGAACCAATCCCTAATGACGACCAGGGCTTTTTGGCAACAGTGGATGTCAACCCGCCGCGTTTTACAAACGCCAAATTAAAATATGCCTAGACTAAGGGCAATCACCGCCAAAAAAATAATCAAACTTCTTGAGAAAAAAGGCTTTCAGCTTGATCGAAAATCTGGAAGCCATTTTATTTTTTACCATTCTGAGAATAAAAAACGCGTTGTCGTGCCTTTCCACACTAAAGACCTGCCCAAAGGAACCCTGATTTCAATCTTAAAACAAGCTGAGATTGATTATAATGAGCTAAGATAATTATATGCCTAAAATTGATACAAAAACAGCAAAAAAATCGCTCATTCATTCTACGATGACTTGAATAAGGAGATGAAGAATGAAAAGTTTAAAAAATCTTTTTATGAAGAAAGATTAAAATTGGAAATCGCGGCTGAAATTTTTAAACTGAGAAAAGAAAAATATGATAAACAAGAAAAAACAACTTAAAAAAATTCAAAAACCCACAAAATGGTTATTGAAATGAACGCTGATAAATTTGAAAAAATGGTAGCTAATTTTGGTTTCTTTAGCGATGATTTTTGTAAAAGCGTGGAAAAGGGAGAGGAAGACTACAGGGCCGGAAAAACACGAAAAATAAAATCATTATCTTCTTTAAAATAACACATGCAAATTATCGTTACAGAAGAGTTTGAAAAAAGATACAAGTGCCTGCCAAAACAGATTCAGAAAAAGGCTGAAAAACAAGAAAAATTCTTTAAAAAAATCCATATTATCCATCGCTCCACACTGAAAAACTAGAGCCAAAGGGCAAGCAAGTGTGGAGTTTTCGTATAGACAAAACTTACAGAATAATTTTTCGCTTTCTGGACAACAATACCGCGCTATTCCTAACAACCGGTCCGCATGACTGGATCTATAAAATAAAATTTTAACCTCCGCCTCGCGCATAACACGTAACACACAGCACATAGCATACAACATATAACCCCTCGGCTTCGCTCGGGACAGGCATAACTTATATCACATAACAAAAAAGACGCTGATTGCGTCTTTTTCCAACTCTTCTTTTTGATCTATTATTATTCTTTTTAATTGATCAATGTTCATATATTTTATTAGCAAACTTTTTTAAAAAGTATGCTATTTCATTAGCATACTTCTATAATACCCTGCATATTTATATTTGCAAACCCCGCCTTACTCATATTTATTTATGGCGGCAATGCCATGGATGACAGCCATGGGCAATAAAGAGGCAGTAACCAAAGGCAAAGATATAATTATTTGGAGCGTGGCCGGCCTGGCCGTAATCTTCCTCGCTTACGCGGTCGTTAACTTTGTTTTGGCATTTAAACGCACCGGCCGCAAAACAAAATTTTTGGTTTTAATTATAGGCATAATAATATGTATACATTTTAATGTATATTTTAATGTATACATAGAGTATACCGAAAACTGCCATCTCTGACGATTTTTTTTAAAATATTTTTATTTAATATCATACGAAAGAAATATTGCAATTTCTTTCCCGTCATTTGTATAATATCTATCATTAAAGCCACATATTCGAAAATTATTTTTTAAATAAACAATTAAAACACTATTTAGAGATGGAGCTTCTGCTATAATGGTTCTCACGCCTGAAACTTTAGCTTCTTTTTTTATTTTTGAAAGCATTTTATTGCCCAGACCTTTCTCTCTATATTTTGGGTGAATAAAGATATCAATAATCCTGGCAGTGTTGTTCCAATGAAATATATGTATCCCACTAAAACCGATTATTTTCTTTTTTTCCTTAACAACAAAAAACAAATCGTTTTTATTTTCAATAATTTTTCGAAAGTCTCTAACTTCTTTAAAATATTTTTCATTTAATCTTTCTATCTCAACAAGATCATTTAAAACTGCTTTTGTGATTGACATATTTTTTTTAAAATATTAAAAAATAAATTATTTGATTTAACTAATTATTTTTAAGCAATAAATCATGATACCAAAAACCTTTTTTAATCATCCGGTTCATAGCCGGCCAAATATATTCATAATCATCAATCTCGGATTCGCTTATCCATTTGCCCCGGACATGTTCGGTACTTAGCGTAAACTCTTCGTCAGTTTTCACAAGACTGGCCGTGCCATAAACCGCCGCGCCGGCAAGAGACAGCCAGGTCTCACGATCATAAGTCGCTAAAATCTTAAAATCGCTAATCCCGATTTCTTCTTTCATTTCGCGCCTAAAAGAGGTTTCCGCGTCTTCACGCTTGTCAATCCGCCCGCCCGGCAAATCCCATATTCCCGGCCTTTTATTGATTTCCGCGATAAAACATTTATTATCACGGATAATAACCGCCTTTTGGCTGACCGCGAATCTTTCATAACTATTATTATACTTGTTTGAATAAGTTACTATTTCTTCATACAACGATGGGGTAGAGTCATACTGCTTAATATCCCTGGAGTCAATCCACTTAAAATCACTATGCTCAGAACTTAACTTAATTTTACCATCAAGATAGTCACACACAAAAGTAATACCAATTTTAAACTCTTGTTTTTCGTTTTCAAAAGTAAAAACATTAAACGGCTCGCGAATTTTAACCGTAAGCCCTGTTTCTTCCATAATTTCTCTCTCCAAAGCTTTCTGCGGGCTGTCTTTTTCCTTAACGCCGCCGCCGACTGTTTCCCAAATACCCGGCAAAAAATTATCCTGACTGTTTCTTTTGACAATCAGGATTTTACCATCACTCCGCCTTATGATTCCTTTTACTGATACCCCAAAATTCATATTTATTTTTTATTGATTATTTTCCCCTTAATCCTTTTTAGTTCACTCACTCTTTCCATTATTCTGGCAGCCACTTCTCGATTATCATTTGCATCACCTTTTATTTCATCTACTTTAAAAGGCTGGTCAAAAGTAATAATAATTTGCCTGCCGTGCATTCTGTCAATGTAAACCGGTACTAAGGGCGGGTTAATTTTCTTAGCCAGCCAGGCCACTCCGGGGCGGGCGTCTCCTGGAACAAAGTCTTTCTGAATCTTAGAGGTTGGGAATATCAAAACGTTTTGATTATCGCGAAGCAGTTTAAGGGTACGGCCCAGGCTTTTTTCAAGATCACCCTGGTCTTTATAAACCGGATACGCGCCAGATAACCAAATCAATGGCCCATACAACCTATGAGTTATGTATTTGTAGTAGGTTAAATACCGAAAGCACTTGATACGGCGGTAATGCGACCGGGGCAGGGCGGCGCCAATAAAAAATGGGTCAAACTTCCCAGGATGGTTAGCGACAAACAATACTCCACCGGATTTTAAAGAATTTAAATTCTCTACCCCCTTAACGCGCATATTCAAAAACACCCTGCCAATGAAATTGAAGAGCAGCCAGGTAAAAAACTGAAAAAAGGCAAATATCATTTAATTTATTATTATATTTATATTCTAATTATTAATATTGAAAATAGATAATGTAGAAATAAAAAATTCTTATTTCACAAAAGCAAAAATATGTTTATTGATATATCTTCTGCCTTTTTTTACTGCCTTTTTTTCAATTCCTTCCGGCTTGTAGCCAACTTTTTCCAAAACCTTCATGGAAGCCGGATTATAAGAATAAACTCCGGCATATATTCTTTTTAATTTAAGTTTTTTTATCCCAAACTTAGTTACCGCTATTACCGCTTCGGTCATTATGGAAGGTACCCATTTTCTAGACACATTTGTCTATGACTTTAGTTAATTCATATTGTCGCCCGAACTCTACAGGCGGCATTTTTAGTTTGGAATGGATCCTTTCGTTATTGTATATATAAATTGTTTGATAAATATTGT
>JAUVKU010000040.1 GCA_030596105.1 bacterium | reverse complement strand
CTGTTGAGTAATACAAACGAGAACCGAAATACAATGATGAACTTATCTTGTTATTTAATATTGTGTTATTAGATGAACTGTCTATATCTATCCCGCATATATTGCCTGACAAATCGCTATTGGAGATTGTATTATTAGATGAATTGAATAAATGAATTCCTGTGTATGCTGTGTCTGAGATTTTAACATTATCAATTGCGCTGTTAATTGTTCCTATAAATTGTATTGCTTTATGAACATTAGACAAATCTAAATCTTTTATTATGATATTGTCGCAGTTTATAGCTATAACCTGTCCAGCGTTATCAATAGTTTGACTAGACTGATTCTTAAGATAAACCAAGGGCTTGCCATTGATTGTATTGTTTTCAAAAATGTTATTATTTATCTCAATGTATAAAGAACCTTCAAAATAGAAACCTCCTCCATTATTGAAAACATTATTTGTAATTGTATTATTTACTAATTTATCTCTAAAATAGATTCCTTTTTCCTCGCCTTCTATGTAATTATTATTTATAATGGCGTTTTCTGGTGAACTTAAACCAGATCCATATTGATTATTTAATATATTATTGTCTTCTATTTTAATAAAGTCAGATTGATTAATCTGAAATCCTATTTCATTATTTTCAATTGTATTTCCTCTTATGTCGTTATTCGCGCCATCAATAACATAAAAACCAGCTGTATTGTTTGACGCTATATTATCTATCATCTCATTGCTATACGAACTGCTCACTTGAAAACCATAAACATCGTCTGAAACAATGTTTTCAGAGAAAACACTGTTTGAAGAATAGATTAAATAGATTGCTGTAGAGAAATCAGTTATTTCGCAATTCTTGATCGTTATACTGTTTCTGCCATATAGATAAATTCCATAACCTGATCCGTTTCCTGTTATGCTGTGTCCATCACAATCCAGTGTTATGTTATTCTCTGTTATCTCCACGCTTTCTATTAAATCTTGCGTTAGTATACAAGTTGAAGTATCTTCATCCCATATTCCGTAATCCTCGCAATCTTCTGGAAGAAATACCGTGCTTTCTTGTTCTTGAAACCAAATATGATGAGAAAAAGACAAATCTTGTTCAAAATATATTACTCCTTCATTATTGGAAACAAAAATAACCATATTTCTATGGCTATCCTGATATTTGTAATATGTCTTGTTTGGTTCTAACCCTGATAGAATTATCTTTGTTGAAGTTGTGTTAATATCAACGGGTTCAATATTTAAACTTATTATCTTTGGTATTGATTCTAAAACAAGATTTATTTCTTTTTCGCTATCTATTGTAATATTTAGATATTCACTATTTGTTATTTTAAAATAAGTTCCTGTTCCTTCAAGCGTTCCGATTGTTGGCAATTCTAATTCAAACGGCAGATTGTCGCTGGCTAATATCGGTGTTCCTGAGAATAACATTGCTCCGAAAATCAACAATGTCATTGCCTTAAATTTAATTTTCATTTTATTTCTTTAGTCCTATTTTTTTGATAAAGTTGCTATATTTTCTAGGACTTTCTTTCTTTAGATAATTCAAAAGAGACCTTCTCTTGTCCACCATTTTTAGCAATCCGCGCCTAGAATGGACATCTTTTTTGTGTTCTTTTAGATGTAGGGTTAGTCTTTTTATTTCTTCACTAAGTAAAGCTATTTGAACTTTTGATGAGCCAGTGTCAGATTTGTGAAGTTTGTAATCAATTATAATTTTTTCTTTTTCTTTTGGTGTCAACATATCTTTATGATTTTGAATAATATTATTTCTACTGCGATTTAAAAATTTTGACTATGAATTACTTAGAATTCGTTAGTGTATATTGTTATATGTGTTTTTCCGTTTTTTAAAATTTTTGCTTAAATTTTTAAATTTCGCCATGAAAGCACATCATTCAATATCTTTTTTTATTTTAGCATATAAGCGTTTCAATGTAAAACAATTGGTGATTGTTTTTGTGCCCCCAGTAGGACTTGAACCTACAACCTTAGGCTTAAGAGGCCTCTGCTCTGCCAATTGAGCTATGGGGGCCATAATTTCAAATTTTAATAATTAGCTAAATTATTATTGATAAATTATAGTTGGCAGTCTATTATCCACCACTGCCCCAATCCTGTCCATGCTTGCACGCCAAGAGCTGTAAGAATTGAGTTTACAATAATCCATGATGCATAAATTACTACCACCCCAATTATTGTGCTTGTGATTATGGATTTTGATAATTTAAGCATTTCTGGTTTGGTTCCAGCAAACAAGAGCATTATTCCGCCAATAGTAATCATCAAGACTGCTATTACCGGTGTAAGCTCTAACATAATAAAATCAAAGATTCTATCCATCATTACAAAAAGGTGGCAAAGTTGGCATTTTGGTTCGCCGTCTCCCCCACATGGCACAAGTCCACCTGCTTTAATATAAAAAGGTAGCATTAAAAAAAATGAAACAAAACTTGTTAAGACGGATTTTTTAAATATATTTAGAAATTTCATAAATTTTAAAAAACAAAAATTTATTTTGCATATTAACAAGATTATTTTTAATATAGCAGATTTTTTAAAAAAATAAAAGACCCTTTTAAATTATTGGTGCCCCCCGAGGGACTCGAACCCCCATCATTGGTTCCGAAGACCAGTACTTTATCCATTAAGTTAGGGGGGCTGGAACCTATTTTTATTCTACCATTGATTTGAAATAAATCAATTTTTGGAGTAAGATGAGAGTGTAGAATAAGGTTATATTAAAATATGGAAATATCAAAAATATCAAAAGAAGCGCAATTTATTATAAGCGAATTAAAGAAAAATGGTTTTGAGGCCTATCTTGTTGGTGGTTGTGTTCGTGATATGTTAAGGGGTGTTGAGCCCCATGATTGGGATTGCGCAACAAATGCTACTCCAGAACAAATAGGAAAAATATTTTTGAAAAGTTATGCCAATAATGATTTTGGTACGGTTACTGCTCAGATTGAATCAAAGCAAGGGTTGATTGAGGTTGAAATTACGCCATATAGAACAGAGTCAAAATATACAGACAAGAGACATCCAGACGAAGTAAAATGGGCGAAAACTATTGAGGACGATCTTAGTAGAAGAGATTTTACCGTAAATGCGATAGCGATTACATTAGATGGCAAAAAATTAGAAATCGTTGATTTTTTTGAAGGCCAAAAAGACTTAAAAAATAAGGTTATTCGCGCGGTTGGCAAACCAGATGATCGTTTTAATGAAGACGCTTTGCGTATGATGCGTGCTATTAGATTTTTTTCTACATTGGGAAAGGAATGGAAAATTGATTTAAAAATAGAAAAAGCTATAAAAAAAAATTCACAGCTTTTAAGCTATATTTCTAAAGAACGATTAAGAGACGAGTTCATAAAAATTATTATGTCAGAAAGGGCTTCTGACGGCGTGGAATTATTAAGGGCATTAGGGCTTTTGAAGCACATTGCGATTGAATTAGGGGAAGGGTATGGCGTTGCTCAAAATAAACATCATATTTATGATGTTTATGAGCATTTATTGCGTTCTTTGAAATACGCAACAGAGCAAAATTTTAATAAATATGTGAGAATGTCAGCGCTTTTTCACGATATTGGGAAGCCAAGAACAAAGTGCGGTAAGGGAGAGGACGCCACTTTTTATAATCATGAAATAGTTGGGGCAAGAATGACAGATAAAATTTTATATAGACTAAAATTTTCTAAAAAAGATATTAAAAAAATTGTAAAATTAGTTAGATATCATTTGTTCTATTACAATGTGGACGAGGTTACTGAAGCGTCAGTAAGGAGATTGGTTAGACAAGTTGGCATAGAAAATATGGACGAATTACTTCAGGTGCGGATGTGTGATAGGATTGGTTCGGGGGTTCCAAAGGCAGAGCCATATAAATTGCGACATTTAAGGTATGTGATTGAAAAGGTGTCTCAAGATCCTATTTCAGTGAAAATGTTAAAGATTAACGGGCAAGATGTTATGAATATTTTAGGTATATCCCCTAGTCCAGCGATAGGATATGTTTTGGATATATTATTGGGCAAGGTTTTAACAGACCCTGAAAATAATAGTAAGGAATTTTTAGAACAGGAGATAGAAAGTTTAATGCAGAAGTGTGATATAAGTATGAAGCGAGATGATAAAGGTATGATATTAGAAAAATCTTTACTATGCCTTCAAAAATTAGCAATAGAAGCTAAGAAAAAGCGTGAAGAAATAATAATGAAAAAAGATGAAGTGGCAAAGGGGAAATATTGGGTAACCTAGTGTTTCGCGTGAAACAGTAATTTTTAACGGGACGTGGTATAGTGGCATTACGCGGGCTTCGGGAGTCTGTAATCCGAGTTCGATTCTCGGCGTCCCGACTATTAATTTGTGCTTTGTCCAGCAATGCGCAAATTTTTTATTTGCGTTTTTTTGTGAAGTGTGGTATGAATAGCTATACTATAAAGAATATTTTTTATGGTTGGCAGGGTCTTTAAAAAATAAAAAAGAGAGAAAGGGAAAAATAAGATGGAAAGAAAAGGAAAGAAAGCTATGTTGATCATAGCTAATAGCGTAACAAATTCTGATTTGTATTTCGCAACTAAATTTTTAGCGTCTGATGATTTTGTTTATGTTCAGACAGAAGAAGAAAAAATTTTAATAACCTATTCGCTAGAGGCCGACAGAGCTGTAAAAGAAGCAGGTGTTGATAGAGTTATCAATATAGGGGATATTATAAAGAATGGTGGATTAGAATCTCTTACTATGATAGAAGTTATAGGTTTAATTCTTAAAGATTTGGGTATTACCACTATTGTTGTTCCAGAATCTTTTTCGTATAAACATGGGAAAGAGATAGAGCAAGAAGGATTCTTTCTTGAAGTTAAGAAAGATCCGTTATTTGACGCAAGAGCGATTAAAACTCAAGAAGAAATAGAAAAGATTGCGGAAGTACAAAAAGAGTCAGAAGATGTTTTATGTGAAACCATAGAAATAATCAGAAAAAGCAATGTTAAGAATGGCGTTTTGCATTATATGGGCAAGGTTTTAACATCTGAAGCAGTAAGAGCTTTTATAAAATTAGAACTATATAAAAAGGGTTATTATTGCGAGGATGATGTTCTTGTTTCTTGCGGGGACGAAGTCTTGACGCCACATTTGAAAAGCACATCGCCATTAAGAGTTAATTTGCCTATAGTTATAGATATATATCCCCGTTCTTTAAAAACAAGATATTGGGGAGATATGACACGAACAGTGGTTAAGGGAAAAGCGTCCCCTGAGTTTAAAAAGCAATATCAAACTGTTTTAGAGGTGCAGGAGCTCGCTATTTCAAGAGTAAAAGAAGGCGTGGATGTGGTTGATTTATATGAGCTGGTTCGTGATTTTTTTGAAAGCAAGGGTTATAAAACAGGAAAAATAAACGGGAAAATGCAGGGTTTTTTTCATTCATTAGGTCATGGAGTTGGTTTGGATATACACGAAATACCAAATGTCGACACAGTGAAATATCCATTAAAAGCAGGAAACATAATAACAATAGAGCCGGGACTGTATTATGAGGGCGTTGGTGGCGTAAGAATTGAAGATATCGTCGTTGTAACAAAAGACGGTTGCATAAATCTTAATAAGTTGCCAAAACATTTAATGGAATTATAAAAAGGGGGAGAAAAATGAATTCTGAAAATATATGTGTAATAAAGGTGGTAGTGGCTGTGATTTTAATATCCGCTATTGCATTTAAATTTATAGTGTGGATGGTAGATGTATTAGGGAATGCTGGTGTGGCGGGCTATATAGCTTATATTATCGCATTCGTAACGGGAATATGTGTTATATGTGTAATGACAGCATTTGTTGATTTTCTTTTAGAAATTCAGAGCAAAAAAAATATAAAAACAAAAGAAGCATAAGCTTCTTTTTTAATTTGATAAATTTTATATGTTAAAAAATCATAAACGCTATGCGTTTATGATTTTAAT
>JAUVKU010000013.1 GCA_030596105.1 bacterium | reverse complement strand
AAAAAATCAAAAAAGTTTTAGAAATAAACCAAAAATAGTTCCGATTTATCGGGACTTTTTATTTTTCTATGTTCATGCTAAACTAATATTGAATAAAAAATATTTTTAAAAACATAAAATAAAATATTATGACTAAAAACTTAGAAACAATAGTCATTGATTTGGGTGGTTCAATAATTGTCCCAGACAAAATAGAAACCGCTTTCCTCAAAAAATTCAAAAAATTCATTTTAGAATACTTAAAACAAAATAAAAGATTTGTTATCGTTGCTGGAGGTGGAATAATTGCTAGAAATTACCAAAACGCAGCCGCAAAGATAATAAAAATATCTGACGAAGATAAAGATTGGCTTGGTATTCATGCTACACGATTGAATGCCCATCTCTTGCGAACTATTTTTGAAAAAGAAGCTTGCCCAACAATATTTGATAATCCATTTAAAAAAATAGATGAGAAATATCGCGTTTTTATTGGCTCTGGATGGAAACCTGGTTGGTCAACTGACTACGATGCCATTCTGCTTGCTAAAAGATTTAAAGCAGATAAAATAATAATAGCGTCAAAAATTGATTATGTTTATAATGGAGACATAAAAAAACACAAAAATGCCAAACCATTACCCGAAATAACTTGGGCAGATTATAGCAAAATAATAAGCTCAAAATGGAAACCTGGAATGGGAGTACCAGTAGATCCGGTTGCCACAAGACTTGCCTCAAAACTAAAAATGGAAGTAATCGTCACAAAAGGAACCGATCTTAAAAACCTAAAAAATATCATAGAAAATAAAAAATTCAAAGGCACCACGATCAAACCATAAATACACATTTAACTATCAACCCAACTAATCCTATTAAATCTTACAAAAACATACTTTGTAAGATTTTTTATAGAATTTTTTTATTGACTAATGTCATGTAGTGTTGTATTCTTATTGTAAAGCAATTTAAAAAATAAAAAGGGAGAAAAAAAAATGCCGATAATAAAGTGTTTATCTGATAGCAAAAAGAAAATAATAATTATGGGAGCAGCTGGACGAGATTTCCACAATTTTAATGTATGTTTCCGTAAGAACAAAGATTATAAGGTGGTAGCATTTACCGCTACTCAAATTCCAGACATTGACGACAAAATATACCCGAGCGAACTTTCTGGTTCATTATATCCAAACGGAATTCCAATATACCCAGAAGAAAAAATTTGTGAGCTAATCAGAAAACACAAAATAGACGAAGTAATACTTGCCTATAGTGATATTTCTCATCAAGATGTAATGCATAAAGCATCACTAATTTTAGCAACTGGAGCAAATTTCACACTTTTAGGAGCGCGAGATACGATGATAAAAAGCACAAAACCCGTGACTGCGATTTGTGCTGTTAGAACGGGTTGCGGAAAAAGCCCTGTAACTAGAAAAATAGCTATGCAGTTAAAGCTTAATGGACAAAAAGTTGCAATTATTCGGCATCCAATGCCATACGGCGACTTAGCAAAACAGGCTGTTCAAAGATTTGAAACATATGAAGACTTAGAGAAAGCAGAATGCACAATTGAAGAAAGAGAAGAGTATGAACCAATAATCAAAGCTGATATGGTTGTCTGGGCTGGAGTAGACTATGAAGCAATTCTTAGAGAAGCTGAGAAAGAAGCTGACATAATAATCTGGGACGGTGGAAACAATGACCTACCATTTATAAAACCAGATACATTTATTACGATAGTTGACCCACATAGAGTTGGACACGAAACCAATTACTACCCAGGTGAAACGAATTTAAGAATGGCTGATACTATTATTATCAACAAAGAAAACACGGCGCAAAAAAAAGACATAGATCAACTTGTTGAGAATATAACAAAAATCAACCCAGAAGCGAAAATCGTGCATGGCAAAACTGAAATTACCGTAGATAAACCCGAGCTCATAAAAGGCAAAATATGCTTAGTTATTGAAGATGGACCAACCGTTACTCACGGAGGAATGGCTTTTGGAGCTGGAATAGTGGCTACTCAAAAATACAAAGCCAAAAAAATAATGAAACCATTTAAATGGGCGAAGGGAAGTATCAAGGAAACTTATAAAAAATATCCACACCTTGAAAATATACTTCCAGCAATGGGATACAGCGAAAAACAAATAAAAGATTTAGAACAAACAATCAATGAAACTCCCTGCGACACAGTTGTTTCAGCAACGCCAATAGCGCTTTCCAGACTTGTAAAGATAAACAAGCCGATAGTTCAAGTTTCTTATGAATACGATGGCGAATACTAAACAAACAAAACAAAAAGAGGAAACAAATCCCTCTTTTTTTTAATGGATACGATAAAGTTCGGCAAGTAAAAAATTTTAATATGGGTGGTTTGGTAAGATGATTTCTATTAAAATTTTTTACTTGCCGAACGATAAAATCCAACCTATTCCAAAACTAAAACAGTTTCTGATTTTTTATTTGATGATCAAGGGCTTCGTTAACCAATTCGTCCGCATCTTTGTTCTTCTCTCTTGGAATTGCCTTAAATTTTACTTTTTGAAAATCTAATCGCAAATTCCATGCTTCTAAAAATAGCGGTTGAATATTTTCATTAACAACTTTATACTCCCCTTTTAGTTGCTTCACGACAAGCTCAGAATCTGACCTTATTTCAATTTCAGTATTTTTCGCCACCTTTTTCCCGAAAAGAGATTTCGCTTTTTGCATCGCAAAAATAACCCCTTTGTATTCCGCTTCATTATTCGTGCCCTCGCCCAAATATTCAGAATACTTTTTTAACGGCTGAAGTTTTTCATTACAAATTACCACCCCAATCGCTGATGGTCCAGGATTTCCACGAGAACCACCATCAGTAAAAATAATAAATTTTTTCATAATAATTTTTATTTATATCCTTATCTTACAATATTTCTTTCAAAAAAACAAAAATTCTAAACAAATAAATGCTTAGAATCTCCAAAATGTGGGCGCGTCAGGACTCGAACCCGAGACATCTTCGGTGTAAACGAAGCGCTCTACCAACTGAGCTACGCGCCCATATTTATAAACCTCTAAACACAAGAGATCTATTGTGCCCAAGGTGGGACTTGAACCCACACGCTCAATGAGCCACGGCCCTCAACCGTGTATGTATACCGATTCCATCACTTGGGCTCTATCTTTTATCTTATTCGGATTTTTTAACCACTTCTTTCTCTTTTTCTACTTCTTCTACTTTTTCTTCTGTTTTCTCCTCTTTCTTCTCTTCTAATTTTTCTGCTTCTTCTGTCTTTTCCTCTGCTTTTTCCTCTTTTTTCTCTTCTAATTTTTTTTCTGGTTTTTCTTCTGGTTTTTTAACTTCTTCTTTTATTTCTTTCTCTTTAACCTTCTCGTCAACAATTACTTCTTTAATCTCCTTTCTTTTTAATCGTGCCTTTCTTCCCTTTGCTGTTCTTAAATAATAAAGTTTTGCCCTTCTTACTTTCCCCCTCTTAACAAGCTCTATCTTTTCTATATTGGGAGAATGAACAGGAAAAATTTTCTCTACACCAACACTTGAAATTACTTTTCTTACGGTTATGGTAGCGTTGATTCCCTTTCCATGCTTACGCAATAAAACCAAGCCTTCAAATATTTGAATTTTTTCCTTGCCCTTGCCAGCTGGAATTCTTTGAAAAACACGAACAGTATCACCAGGTCTAATATCTGGCAAATCATCCCTTAATTGCGGTTTCATAAATGCTTCTAATTTTGTAATCATAATTATTTAATATTGTTTAATGTTTTTTTCAAATCTTCTGATAAATCGGATTTAAACTCTTTTTCTTCTCCATTTGGCAATTTTATTTTTAGCTTATATGCATGTAAAAATTGTCTTTTCAAGCCCTCTGGACAAGACTGATTTTTAAACCCGTACAAATTATCACCAGCGATTGGATGTTGAAGATAAGTAAAGTGGCATCTTATTTGATGCTTTCTACCTGTTTTTATTTCTACCTCAACTAATGAATAATCTTTAAAACTCTCAATAACTTTATAATCAGTTATTGCGTTCCTTTTTCCTTTTGAATCTGGCGAAAAAGGAAAATAAACCTTTTGTTTTATTCCTCCTTTTTTCTCTCTTCCGATCAAAGTATCTATTGTCCCTTGCTCATCTCTTATAACTCCAACCACCAAAGCAAGATACTTTTTATCCACTTCTCTATTCTTGAACTTTTTTTGAAAAAAATCAAGCGTTTCGTCGCTTTTTGCTATCAAAAGGACACCTGAAGTATCTTTGTCTAAACGGTGAGCAACTCCATATCTTGGCTGTTCCCCCGCATTTTTTAATTCTGGACGCTCTTTAATCAACTCGTCAATCAAAGTTTTCTCTTCATTGCTTACATCCCCTTCTGGAAAACAAATCATTCCAGCTGGTTTATTAACGACCAAAACATCCTTGTCTTCATAAATTATATTAAAATTAAATTCCATGTGGGCGGTACAGGACTTGAACCTGTGACCTTTTCAATGTCACTGAAACGCTCTAGCCAACTGAGCTAACCGCCCCTACTCCACTTGTGCGCGTGGATGGACTTGAACCATCGACCTTACGATTATAAGTCGTATGCTCTAACCAGCTGAGCTACACGCGCCTATCTATCCAATAGGGTTTATCTTAAATTTTCCTTTACTTGTGCTTTCTTTAACGGAAGATGGTTGCTTTTTAACTATCTGCCCCTTTGTTTGCTTCGCTTTTTTCTTGCTTCCCCTAGATTTAATAATCTCTTCATACTCCTCTCTTTCAATCGTTTCTTTTTCAATTAATGTTTCCGCAATCTTGTTGAGCATTTTCCTTTCTTGCTTAAGAATTTTTTCCGCTGTATCTTGCGCATTTCTAATCAAAAAGCTCACTTCTTTATCAATCTCCACAGCTACTTTCTCAGAATAATTTCTTTGCTCACCAATTTCTTTTCCTAAAAAAGTCAGCTCTTCTTTTTCTCCAAAGGAAATCGGACCCAAAGAAGACATCCCATATTGTTTAACTAATTTTCTAGCCAATGTAGATGCTCTTTCAAGATCATTAGTTGCTCCAGTAGTCACCTCTTTAAAAACAATCTTTTCAGCGCAATAACCACCCAATAAAGTGGCAAGCTCTTCCAAAAATTGCGATTTTGTCTTAAGATAAATCTCTCTTGTGGGCAATTTTAATGTATAACCAGCAGCTCTACCTCTCGCAACAATAGAAACTTTTCTAATAGGCTCTGCAAAAGGAAGCATACTCGCCACCAAAGCATGTCCCGCTTCATGAAAAGCGGTAATTTTTTTCTCTTGTTTTGAAAGAATATGACTCTTTCTTTCGGGACCCAAAAGAACCTTATCTATTGATTCAAGCATCTCTTCTTGATAAATATTTTCTTTATCCTTGCGAGCTGCCAAAATAGCGGCCTCATTTACCAAATTTGCTAAATCCGCCCCAGAAAACCCCGGAGTTCTTTCTGCAATTTCTCTTAAATTAACATCTAATGTTAATGGTTTGTTTCTAGAATGAATTTTTAAGATTGCTTCTCTGTCATTAATATCAGGGAGATCTAATATCACCCTGCGATCAAATCTGCCCGGACGAAGCAATGCTGGATCCAAAACATCTGGACGATTCGTTGCGGCAAAAACTAAAGTTGTTCCCTCTCTTTCAAATCCATCCATTTCAACTAAAATTTGATTTAGTGTCTGTTCTCGTTCGTCATGTCCACCACCAATTCCCGTTCCTCTAATGCGACCTATTGCGTCTAATTCGTCAATAAAAATTATACTTGGTTGTTGCTTTTTCGCTGTATCAAAAAGATCACGAACACGAGAACTCCCAACCCCTACAAACATTTCTATAAATTCTGAACCAGAAATAGAAAAAAATGGAACGCCTGCTTCTGTCGCAACAGCTCTTGCCAATAAAGTCTTTCCTGTTCCTGGAGGGCCCATCAATAAAACACCTTTTGGAATTTTAGCTCCCATTTTCAAAAACTTTTTAGGATGTTTCAAAAAATCAACAATTTCTTTTAATTCTTCTTTTGGCTCTTTCAATCCAGCCACATCCTTAAAAGTAATATTATCTTTTCCGTTCCCAGCAGATCCAAAAAGTCTAGCCTTGGCTTTACCAAAATTAAAAGCTTGCATTGCCCCACCTTTTGCTTGACGAAACATTATAAAAAAGAACAAACCAAACATCAAAAGCGGAAACAATAGGAAAAGAAATGGTCCAAGCCAAGACATTATTCCTGTTTTTTCCTTTGGCTCAACGCTTATCTTACTAAGCTTTTCTTGAACAGCCCCATAATTCAACAAACAATCAGAAAGTGCTATCTCGGTTTCTTTTCTTGAAACAACCTCCTCTCCATCTAAATATGTAATCAAAACATCGCTACCTGAAACTACTATTTTTTCAACCCTTTCTTGATTTACATCTTCAACCAATTGAGTCAAAGAAATTTCTTTTTTCTTCTCAAAAGAACCAGAAAACAAGCCGAAAATAGCCGAAAATATTAAAAAAATAAGAAAAATAGAAACTATGTTTCTAATTAAATTTTTAATACTTTTTGTTTTTTTCAATTTTAAATTTTCCATATATTAAAAACGATTAAATAATCTTATTTTTATTATAAACAAAGTTTTGACAAAAAACAAGAGAAAAAAATTGAAAATTTTCGCAAAAAAAATACCTCAAGGTATTTAGAAGTTTACTTCTTTTCCCCTAAGGATAATTTATTTTTATCGTTTTTTATTGAAATATCTCAATTACTTTTGCTTCCCGTATTCTTCCTGCTCTTTCCAATATGTCGCTTTGAGCAACCCCAGAAGTCTTACAAGATCCTTTCTAACTTCTTCTGGAACACTCTCTGGAACTTGTCCTCTTCGCATAAAACTAACTGGCAAAAAACGCCCATTAGTTCTCATATCTGTGAACAGCTTTTCAAGACGCCCCACTGCGACAACGGGTCTCACCACTTCTCCATCACATTCTACAAGAAAATATGCTTCGGAAACCATTCTTTTCTGCTTCGTTCCCTTATCCACTCTCTCGTATGCGGGCAAATAACAAAACGCTTTCCCCTCTGGAGCTATCGTTCCTCTTGGATGATAGTGGACTATTTCTCGCACTGTCGTTGTTGCCTGAACCTTCAGCTTCTTTGCTGTTTCCTTTTCCGCACTTCTCTTCCAATTCTTAGAAGCCAGAACTAACTTTCTTAGCTCAGCGACAACAGCCTTGGTAGCAAGATTTTCTGAAGTTGGAATCAACACATCGCCATTATAATAAATGACATTGGCCATTCCTTTTGCTTCATCAGGGCCAGCCATTCTCATTCTTCCAAGATCCACAGCTTCTGCCAAAAAAACAGGTACACTTGCCAAACTATTCTCGCTTACGGCAACTTTAATGTCCTCAATATATCTAGACAATTCAATGTGAGCCTTCACGCCTTCATCTTCTACGCTGGTTATGGCTTCATATTCCGCATTAAGACCAATCATTTCTTCTCTGAGATCAGAAACAAGTTTCCAATCCGGATACTTTCTCTGAATCTCGGTTATTCTTACTGTAACATAAGACAATCTTTTACCGGCTCTCTCGCTGTATTTCTTGTTTCTCTTGTATTGCGCTTCTTGCGCTTCTTGCTCTTCCTTTGTTCTTCTTGTTGTCTTCATTGCATCAAGATCTGGCAATCCATCGTCCTTACTTACTGTTTTCACTGGCTCCACTGTTTTCACTGACTCCACTGTTTTCACTGACTTTTCCATCTGCCTTTTGACTCTTGGTCCTATTTGACGATCTCCGCCCCGAACTCTTACCGTTACCGTTCCAACATTCCAATCGTTAGACTCAACACCAACGCCACCAGCAAAAACAACTTTATTATCTCTTTTTGCTACTACTCTATTATTGTTTGATGTTCCCTCTTCATTCCAGTCCTTTGTCAATACACTTCTCCCTCTAACTATTCTTCCATTTTTCATCTTACTTCGCTCCTATTTTTTTATTAAGCTTCTATTACAAATTATACATAAAATAAAAATAATGTCAAGCTTTTTCCACAAAAAACAGCTCTATTTATCTTTAATAAACAAAGCTGTTAAAACTGTTGGAACTACTAATCTTACCTTGGCTTAATCTCTTTCCATTTTGGATATGGAAGTCCTATATCCAAATCTTTAATATAGCTACAAATGCCGATATCATCTGTTATTTTTAGTTCCACTGAATATGATCCTAAACTACTATATGTGCTTGTAGTATTCCCCCTACAGTTTAAATTCAAATTACTGTCACAAATTGTGCTATTTCCAAAGTCCCATTCAAATCTTACAGCTTTATTCTGGCAAAGATCCTCTCCTCCGCCATAACACACGCTATCAAAACCTTCGTATGGTGAAACACCGTCTTGCATAAAACTAATAATCTCATCAATTCCTGCGCTTCCAGGCGAAGAAGCAAAATCTGTCCATGGCCATGCATGTGCTTGCATTGTAAAGGAATCTGTATCTGACCATACCGACCAATGCTCTTGATTATCTTTTACTCTAACTTTCCAATAATAAGTTGCTCCCCAAGCAAGAGAAGAAAGCCAATCGCTATCATCATCATGGTTAAGATCTAAGGTATATGAAAAATTAGGACCAATAAGAGGGGCGTGAGACACTAAATTATTAAACATAGGCCCGGTAAAACCAGCATCGTTATCTACCCAAATCTCGTAAGCGGCTTGAGGGTCATCCTGTGGATCAGAATATATCCAATGAAAAGTTGTAATTGATCTACCTTTAATAGAACAATGATCCCATGATTCGCCTACACCGCTTGGCTTCTCTGGTTCTGGAATCAATCCTGGAATAACAATGGTAGTTTCCACACCATAATCCGAGACACCACAATTCCCTCCATCTTCGCAAGCGAAACTAATCCAACCATAATAATTTGACCACGCCCATTGACGAAAATCATTATGCTCGTCAATATTAACATGATATGTATTGTCTCTTAAATGTATCCAGCTATCAGAAGACAAAACCTTTGCCCATCCAGAAACTTGCCCATTATTAAAATCAACCTCCGCAACACACGGCAGATCTTCTGGACAACCTGCCACATCACCTGACTCAAAACTAATCCAACCAACAACCTCTGACCAGGCATATCCAGAAAATTCCCCAGTAACCTCATCTATATCCACACCATAATCATTTCCCTCTCCTATATTCATAGTATCTTCACAGCTAAAACTAATCCAACCTATATTTTCCGACCAAGCAAAACCAAAAACATTATGACTTGCGCAAACCACGGGTTGCCCATATACTGGCGCAGAGAAAAAACTGCCATTTATAAAGAAAAAACAACAACAAATAAAAATAGTTGAAATTCCGACAAATATAAAATTAATCGGTTTTTTATTCATAATCTTATTATCTATTATTAATTTATTTTAACATTTTTAAAATAAACTTACAAAGAAATACCTGTGGATAACCCAAATCCGTTAAACCTGTTTGTCCTTTAAAAACAGATATGATATATTAAAAAAGGGTTCTTAATAGACCTATTGCTTGATAATTTTTCTGATAAAAAATCAAAGATTTTGAGATGAAAATTATGAAAAATGAGGAGGTTATGCCTTAGCATAGCCGACAAGTTCTAAATGATTTTCAATGAAAATATTTGGTTTTTGGCAGAAATTATTATTAAACAACAGGTCTAAAAACCTATTTATTCCCCTTTTTTTATTTCCTTGAAAAATAAAAAATAATATGCAAAAAACAACTAAACCAATAATAATAGCTTTGGGAGGAAACGCGCTTAATGACCCGAAAGGTAGAATGGGCTATTTGGAGCAACTTAAAAACATTGAAACAACAGCAAAAATAATCGCCGATATAGCGCGAAATAACAAAAAAATTGTACTCACCCATGGCAACGGTCCACAAGTTGGAAATATTCTACTTCAGCAAGAATACGCAAAAGAATACACTTTGCCGATGCCACTTTCTATTTGTGGAGCACAAAGCCAAGGACAAATTGGAACAATGATAGTCAACGCTCTAAATAATGAATTTAAAAAACAAAATTCAAAAAATAAAAGCGTGGCAATAATCTCTCATATTCTAACAAACCATAACGATCCTGCTTTCACAAAACCATCTAAACCAATTGGACCTATTTACACTCCAATAGAAGCAGAAAAATTAAAAAAACAAGGGATGACCCTAAGAGAAATAACTGTAAACGCTTTTAGAAGAGTGGTTCCGTCCCCTATGCCTTTAAAAATTTTAGAACTTGAAACTATAAAAATTTTATTAGAAAAAAATATAATTCCAGTCGCAATTGGCGGTGGCGGAATTCCTATTGTTGAAGAAAAAAGAAAACTAAAATTAATTGATGCGGTAATTGACAAAGATTTAGCCTCACAACTTTTAGCTAACCACCTAAAAGCAGATGATTTGATTATCTTAACTAATGTTAAAAATGTTGCTTTAAATTTTCAAAAATCCAATCAAAAATGGTTAAACGAAATCACATTATCAGATGCTCATAAATATTTAAAAAATAATGAGTTTGGAACAGGAAATATGAAACCAAAAATTGAAGCAATAATAAAATTCTTAGAAAACGGTGGACGAAAAGCAACAATCGGGCACATCAACGAACTTGAAAAAATATTAAACGGAAAAGCGGGAACAATGATAGTTAAATAATAATTATTTATTAGCAATATGAAACATCTCACAAACATTCAAAATTTCAGCCAAGAAGAAATTTGGGATATTTTTCACTTAACTAAAGATTTAAAAGGAGAACAAAAAAATAACGAATCCCACAAATTGTTAGAAGGAAAAAGTTTGGCAATGCTATTTCAAAAACCATCTACTAGAACTAGGGTAAGTTTTGAAACAGGAATGACTCAGTTGGGCGGTCATGGTTTGTATCTTTCAGGAAATGACCTACAACTCGGACGAGGAGAAACTATTGCTGATACAGCCAAGGTATTTTCAAGATATGTAAACGGAATAATGGCAAGGGTTTTCAACCACCAAGACATTATAATCTTAGCGCAAAACGCAACCATACCAGTTATCAACGGTCTTTCTGATAAATTTCATCCTTGCCAAGCATTAACCGACTTATTTACTATTTGGGAACATCATAACTATGGAAATCTCAAAGAATTAACAGTGGTTTTTGTGGGCGACGGAAACAATAATGTTACTAATTCCCTCTTGCTTTTATGCGCCAGATTGGGCGTAAATTTCAGAATTGGATGTCCTGAAAAATATAAAGTAGAACAAGAAATTTTGGATTTAGCGAAAGAAGACGCGGAAAAAAATAATGTCAAAATAGAAATACTGACTAATCCAGAAGAAGCAGTAAAAAACGCTGATGTAATTTACGCTGATACATGGGTGAGTATGGGAAAAAAAGATGCGGAAAAAAGAATAGAAAATTTGAAACCCTATCAAATAAATAAAGAACTAATTTCTTTAGCAAAACCAGATGTTAAAATTATGCACTGTCTTCCAGCGCATAGAAATGAAGAAATCACAGACGAAATAATGGACGGACAAAATTCAATAATTTTTGACCAAGCTGAAAACAGACTTCACACACAAAAAGCAATTTTAGCAACATTATTAGAATAAACCCTTGATTTTTCAAGAAACTTCTGGTATTATCAATGTAATATTAAAATATTAAAGCTGTTGAACAATATGAAAAAAGACATTCATCCAAAATATTATAAAGATTGTAAAATTACTTGTGCCTGTGGCAATGTTTTTACTATTGGTTCCACTGTGGAAACAATTGAAACAGAAATTTGCTCACAATGCCATCCATTTTATACTGGAAAAGAAAAAATCATTGACACGCTTGGAAGAGTAGACAAATTCAGAAAACGATTAGCGAAAAAACAAGAGCCAAAAACTAAAAAGAAAAGAGAATCTACTGTTGTTGAACCTGAAATGGAAAAAAAAGAAGAGAATAAAAAAAAAGAGACCAAACAATAGAACAATACGCTATTCCAAAAGAAGCTTAAAAAGAGCCGAACTCTTTAAGGCTTCTTTTTTTAAAGAAAACAAAAAGGTAAAATAATATTATGAATATTCAAAGCATTGAACAAGAATTAAAAGAGACAAGAAAAAAGATAGACCAGGCAAAAGAGATTCTAAAAAATCCTGAAGATCGGGAGCTTTTAAGTTTGGCTGAAGAAGAAATAAAACAATGCGAAAAAAAAGAAAAAGAACTTGAAGAACAATTACAAAACGCGCCTAAAAAAAATATTGTGGACAAAGAAAAAACCACTAACAAATCTAATACGCAATCAATAATTATAGAAATTAGAGCTGGAGCTGGCGGAGACGAAGCAGCAATATTCGCAAATGACCTGTTTAGGATGTATTCAAGATATGCTATGGATCAAGGATGGGATCAAAAAATTCTTGAATCTCACGCAACTGGATTAGAAGGCGTTAAGGAAGTGGCGTTTCAACTCAAAGGCGAAAACGCTTGGAACCAATTAAAACAAGAAGCTGGCGTCCACAGAGTTCAACGAATTCCAAAAACAGAAAAAAGTGGCAGAATACATACATCTACTGCGTCTGTGGCAGTAATGCTCAAACCTAAAAAAACAGAAACAACATTAAGACCTGATGATTTAAGAATAGATATTTTTAGATCTTCTGGTCCTGGCGGACAGAATGTCAACAAAAGAGAAACAGCTGTGCGGGTTACACATATTCCCAGCGGAATAGTCGTGGCTTCTCAAAACGAAAGAAATCAACTTAGAAATAAAGAAAATGCATTAGCTATTTTAGAGGCAAGACTTTTAGAAAAAGAAACGAGAGAAGAAGTGGAAAGATCGTGCGGAGAAAGAAAAGCGCAAATAGGTGGAGCAATGAGAGCTGAAAAAATACGAACATATAATTTTCCTCAAGACAGAGTCACAGATCACCGTATTGGAAAAAAATGGCACAACATTGAAGATATTATGGCTGGAAAACTCAAACCAATAATCAAAGCCTTTGCTCACGCAGTTACACCAGAATCTAAAACCGAATAATCAACTGTCGGAAGTTCAACTTCCGATTATTAGTGTAAATAAAAATCGTTCCGATTTATCGGGACGATTTTTCTTTAAAACTTCTTAAAAAATTAATAAAACTAGTCTATTTTTAATAGAATAATCTTTTTATTAAAATATCAGATCATTGCAATAGGAAGACATAATGCCCTTGTCAATAAAATCTTGAATACAATTAGCGCGATTAGCAACTTGTCTAGCATAACTACTTGAGCCTCCATAATAACGAGAAGCGGCATTTGCTTCAGCTGTTTTAGTCTGAGCTCCAGCTCCAAGATCTTGTAGATATAAAGCGGAAGCAGTAAAAGCATCTTTGATATTCCAAGGATTTGGTGTCTCGCTACCAGTATAAAACTTTATCTCGTCTTCAAGTCCTTTCCAAGTGCTGGGAATAAATTGAGCGGGGCCCATTGCCCCTCCAAAACCGAAAGGAACATATCCGCTTTTATAACACGCAATACTTCCATTGCTACTCACCGAAGCTCCACAAAAATAAGAAGAATATGGCTTTATACAATTTGGAATCCAACAAGAAACAGGCGTTTTAGCAAAATCCATTCCAAGTCTTTTTGTTATATCAAGAAAAATAGGCAAATCACGAGTATAATGAATAATGCGATCTATTGGATTTCCATTTTTATAAATACCACCTCCTTTTTTGTCATCAGTTATATAACACTGCCCAACATTTCTTCCCATAGCAGATTCCTGACTAATTATAGCTAAAAGAAAAGCAGTTCTTATTTTAATCCTGTCAGTAACAAGATTCGCAATTTGAACAGCTTCTCCAAAAGTCGGCGCATCTGGCACACCCACTAACCTAAAAATCCTAGCAGCAATTTCAGCCACCGCTTCTTTTGTTTCTTCCTGCTCTTTAAGATATTCTTGATATTCGGCTTCTGTTTTCCACCACAAATTTTCCTGTTCTTTTTTAAGAGATGCGTTCTCTTGTTTTTGCAAAGATCTAACAACGACTATATTTTCCAAATCTCCCCTTTCCGTATCCAAAGATTGTCTTTGGCCTTCAAGATAAGATTTCAAGCCCTTAATATGACTCAAAAGTTCCTTATTTTTAGCGCCAACTGCCTCCAACGCAACTAAATTACTAAAAAAATCAGACAATCCATCTTCTAAAAGCAATAACTCTATTAAAGGTCTTTGATCTTCTTCGTATATTGTTCTTAAGATGACGGACAATTCCTCTTTTGAATCATCAATCCTTAAAGATATGTCATCAATGGACCCTTTAGTGTCAGCAATCTGCAATCCTAAATCTTTAATAATTAGATTACTCTCATAAATTTCATTCTCCAATTTTTTAACCTTATTTTTTAAACTCCAAATCGTATTCTCTAATGTTTTCTTTTCTCCCGCGGTTTTATTTAAATCTTTTTCAATAATCTCGCTTTGCTCTTTATAATACTTTTCACATTTTATTAATAACGCCTGATAATCATTCTTTGAAAGCGTTTTCTCGCTTTTTTCAATTTCCTCTATTAAACAAATTTCTTCAAAATTTTCCGTTGCTTGTCCTTCTAAAATTAAAAAATTCGGCAACAAAAAAACCGAAATAAAAACAAATGACAATATTAATTTTAAAATACTAAATCGCATAGAACGAAACATTCAAATATTAAATTATAAAATAGAAACTATTAAAATTTTGCAATCCCAATTAAAATTGGGATTGCAAAACAACTAAATTTTCAATACAAATCCAGTCCTACGAACTATCTTTTTCAACATCTTCTTTCTTTTCTCCTGCTTGCTCAACATCTTCTACCTTATCTTCAATTGGTTTTTCTAATTCTTCCTCAACTTTTTGAGCAGGTATTACTGAAACAATAACCTCTTCTGGCTCTTTTAAAATTTTAACTCCTGGTGCTACATCCAAATCGCTTACCAAAATATTATCTTCAAAAGTTTTCAGCGCTTCAAGGTTAATTCTAATTCCAGAAGGAAGATCTTGAGGAAGAGCTTTTACTTCTATTTCCTGAAAATTTTTAATCAAAGTTCCACCCAAATCTTTAACCGCCAAAGACTCACCTTCAAAAACAAAAGGAACTTTTGCTTCTGTCTCCTCTTTCAAAGATGGTTGATAAAAATCAACATGAATAAACTTACCACTTAATGAATCTTTTTGGACATCGTGAATTAAAACCAATGCTTTGTCCTTTTTGCCTTCTATTTCAAGAAAAACCAAAGAACTGCTTCCAGCATCTTTATAAACAGCTTCAAAAGCTTTTTCGTTAACAATTAAAGATATATTTTCAACCTTAGAACCATATATGACAGCGGGCAATAACTCATCCCCTCTAAGAGCTTCTAATTTCTCATTTCCCTCCCTAATTTTTGCTGATAATGTAATCATAATATTATTTTTCTATTTTAATGCACTGCCCCGCGCAAGCGTCAGCAGCATCTTGATTGCAATCAAGTTCTTCAATTTCTAATTCTTCATTTCCATTTTCTAAATTTGCATTGCTATTTTTAAGATGAATTTTGCCATCTTCTCCCAGCTCCCAATATTTAGAGCAAAGAGCAGTGCAAGACCCACATCCAACACATTTTGATTTTTCAAAAATAATTTTTGGCATAATTAATTTTATTTTTTCTTTTCCTAATTTTTTCTATACCCTCTTATCTTAAACTTTTTTTATATTTTTTCAACCCTTTAAACCATCCGCCTCAATTAAACGATGTGTGCATTATAAATCCCTAAAGACTCTTCAACACTTTTATCCTCTACTGTTATAGAATAAATTGCGTTGCACATCGCTATTGCTTGTTTCAAACTTTTTTGATGAATATTTCTACCCGTAGCGTTTCCCATTGCCCCAACTTCAATTTGATTGCGTAATCGCTGTAAAAACTCCTTAACATCTGTTGAAGAGCCACCAGCGCACACAACACCAGTCTTGCCAGCTGCCTGAATTACCTCTCTTAACAATTCTTTTGAATCTTCTCCTTCTTTCTTTGGATAGCTTATTTTAACAAAATCACTGCCTAAACTAACTGCGACACCAGTGGCACCAGCGATTAAATGAGCGTCTTTTTCATCTTTTACCGCCTTTCCTCGCGGATATATCCAAAGAACCGTCAAAAGCCCGTTTTTATGCGCCTCATAAATCATTCGCGATGCTTCTCTCATCATTTCTGCCTCATATTCGCTTCCCAAATAAATAGTATAGCCGACAGCAAGTATTTTCAAACCAGAATTTTTCTGAAATTCCACAACCTCACCAACGCTTGTAATCTTGCCATTATATGGATCTCTTTGCTCTGTTTTAATTAAATTAGTTTTTGAATTAAGCTTTACAAGATACGGAACGCCTCTATACTCATCTGCGTATTTAGCGATAAGTCCAAGTTGCGTTGCGAACACTCCAATCTTTGCTTTACTCGCAATCTCAAAAAGATGCCTCGGACGAGCATCGTCAGAATGAATACCCTCGCCATAAAAATCATTATTAAGATGCTCTATTTTTTGATCCCCAGCAAAAAGCATTACCTTGCCTGATTCACGAGTTATATCAAGATAATTTTGAATATATTGTTTTCGCATTGCCTTAGGAACATCTAATGGAATTTTTACATCTGTTTTTTTCATAGTATTTTTTTTAAATTATTTATTAATTTTTTATTACCAATATAAGTTGGCGTTCTTTGATTGATGCTTTCTGGATTAATATCTAAAATAGAATATTTGCCATTAGTTGAAGCCCCGCCCGCCTGTTTTATAATAAATGCCATTGGATTGCTTTCAGCGAATAATCTTAATTTTCCAATTGGCTTACCAACAAGCGATGGATAAGCAAAAATTCCACCGTAATGAAGAACTTGATTAAAATCTCCAACAAACGAACCTCCGTATCTTAGCTTATATCCTTGTATTTCTAATTCCTTAATATATTTTCTAAATTTGGGAAACCAATCCTTACGCAATCCTCCAATTCCATACAGCTTACCTGGTTCTGGAAGTTTTATATTTTTTTCTTTTAACACAAATTCTTTACCTGCGTATAAAAATTCGTTAACCCCATTTTTGGTGGCATAAACCAATGTCATAACGGGACCATATAGAATATAAACAGCTCCTATCTGATGCTTTCCTTTTGTTGGTAAATCTTTTTTATATATGCCAAAAATTGTTCCAACTAAATTATTGCTTTCAATGTTTGAAGAACCATCTAATGGATCTAATGTAACATTAAAAACGCCTTTGTCATTCAGACAAACTACATCTTCCTGTTCTTCTGATATCATTGTTTTAACTAATCCTGATTTCCTTAGCTCTTTAATAATAAATTCGTCCGCCCATTTATCTGCGACAAGTTGAGTTTCGCCAAACACATTTTGCGTGTTCGCTTTTCCACGCCTATATGGAAGCTCTTTGCTTATTCTCTCTGCGATCTTACCTATTCGCATAATTAAACCAGCTAACTCTTTATCGTTTATTTTTAAATACTTCTCTAATGTAATTGCTTCAGCCATAAATATTTTTATTATATTTTTAC
>JAUVKU010000001.1 GCA_030596105.1 bacterium | reverse complement strand
ATTAAAGCAAACAATTCAAATGGTTCAATAACTATTGGATACAATGGTTCAGCTAATTTAACTTGGACATCAACAAATGCTAACACTTGTTATGCATCTGGTGGTTGGTCAGGAACAAAAAGCACGAGTGGATCAGAATCAACAGGAAGTTTAACTTCTACAAGAACTTATACAATAAATTGTACAGGTGCTGGAGGTTCTGTTAGTGATAGCGTTGTTGTTAATGTTCAAAATCAGCCAGTTGCTCCAACAGTTGACATTAAAGCAAACAATTCAAATGGTTCAATAACTATTGGATACAATGGTTCAGCTAATTTAACTTGGACATCAACAAATGCTAACACTTGTTATGCATCTGGTGGTTGGTCAGGAACAAAGTCTACTAGCGGATCACAATCAACAGGAAGTTTAACTTCTGTAAGAACTTATACAATGACTTGTACGGGTTTAGGAGGTTCTACTAGTCATAGTATGACTGTTAATGTTGAAAATCAGCAAGTTATTCCTGTTTTTACGATTAATAAATTAGTTAAGAATTATTCTAATGGAACATCGTGGGTACATTCAGTTTCAGCTGATCCAGGAGAAATACTTTATTTCAGAGTTAAGGTTATTGGAGATAATTCTTTGTCTGTACAGAATGTTATTGTTCAGGATACCTTACCAGACAATCTTATTTATATGGGGGATTTGAAGATAGATGATGTTTCTTCAAGTGGCAATATATTTTCTGGATTGGATATAGGTGATTTGGCTGTTGGTCAAACAAAGAGAATAGATTTTAAGGTTCAAGTAGCAGGATCAAATCAGTTTGTTTTCGGAGAGACTACGCTTATTAATACTGTTTTGGTTTATAATTTTGATAGCTCTATTACGGATATAGCGAGTGTCGTTGTAAATAAAAAGCAAGTTGCTGGAGCTGCCACAGAAGTTTCTACTGGTCTCACAAATAATATTCTATTAGATTCGTTTTTCTTGCCCTTATCAATGGCATTATCATTAATTTGGTTTTTTAGATCTCGTATTATAGTTTTTGAAAAATGGTTGGCCTCTAGAAGAAAAGAATGCTTTGAGTATAAAGCTAAAAAGATTCTTGAAATGAAAGTTGGACAGATTAAGGCTAGCGAAAAATTACGGAATATCTGGAAATCTTAAATTGAGTTAATTTTAACAAAAACCCCGCATTGCGGGGTTTTTGTTTTGCTTGACTTTTCTTGTATTTTATGGTAATCTTTTTAAGAAGAACATTAAAATAGGAGAAAAAAAATGAATTTGGAAAAATTATTGATGGATGTATTCAAACCAATAGAAGGAGAGACAGTTTTGTTAATGTGCGATCTTCCACATAATGGATTCTCAATAAATGACAGATGGGTTAAGCGTTTCAAGGTGGCATCAATATGGCAAGAAGGTTTTAAAAAAATAGGAGAGAGAATGAATTTCAAAGTCCATCCCGTTTTATACTATGACGCCGCAGGGCTTTATAATATGTCTTTGCCTAAATATGGAAGAATGGATGACAAAGAAGTTGTTATTGAAGAAGTTTTAAAGGAAACAGACACATGTATTGCCCTAACAGAGTTTTCGGCATTGGTGCCATTGATGAGATTTAAAAGATTTAGGTCTTTAAGGGTTGGCACTATGGAAAGGGTATTAGAAGCAATGAAGAAAACAGTTTGATTCAAACAAAAAACCGAAGTTCAATCTTTGGTTTTTTTAATTAAAACATTCAAAATTTTATTTTTTTAAAAAAATAAAACTCCTATTTTCGCAGGGCTAAAAGTTTCTCACAGTTTTCAATTTGACAAATGGGGGGGGGCTTATGATAGGGTTGAGATTGTGGAACTTTAAAAACAAAATATAGATTGAATAGATAAGATATTTGTTGAAAAGGTTCTGCGAATAGGGGGTGAAAAAGAAAAAATGAATGGAAAGAAAATATTTGCGGTAGCGATAGTGAGCATAATGATGTTGGGAGCCATTGCGGTAATGCCAGTTTCAGCATATACGATTACCCCTGTTAGCGACGGAGTTAGGCTTTATGTGGAGAATTATTGGGACGCATGGTGTTTGGCTACTTTTCCTGGCTATGCGGCTGATTTAGTCATTGATATAGGAGAAATATATGGAATAAATAACCAGAGGAGTAAGGGCAATATTGAAGGAGAGATACGATGCCATGCTATTGGGTACCCTATTTATTTTGGTGGAGAACCAGCAAATCCAATGAATATTGTGCTTGATGAGCCAGATAGTTGGCCTTATCATTTAGCGGATTAGTCAATCAAGTTGGAATACCAGCAAATTTTTTAAAAAGGGGATTTATTTCTCCTTTTTTTTCTTGAAAATACAGACAAAGCCGCAAGAAAGTAAATAATAATAAATTATTCCCAACGGAGCAACAAAAAAAAGAACTGACATAAGTTCCATATCTTCAGGATCCGAAGTTTGACCGAATAGAGTAATAAAAAGTTTCTGATGTAAACACATTTTATTCAGACATGACAACGCTATGCATGTTTGCGGGACTAATAAGCAGCTTATTTCTTTTGATATTGCGTTAATATTAAAATATGAAATTAAAGGATAAATTCCAATAAGAATTAAAATAGTTAACCCAATTTTTATTAGTGTTGGCTTAAAGAAATTTTTAATTGTATTTTTTATATTCATATTTTTTTTCAAGCATTTGGTTAATTATGTATTGTTCTAAAAATTTTTTTTAAAGATTCTCCGCCAAAATTTTCGTATTTTTTTTATAAATAACAAAATGAAGCAACTTAAGAAATAGAAATATATAATAAAAAGCGGTATAAAAAGTAAAGCAAGATTTGGTTCTGAATATTTTTTCATTAACTCAAAAGATAAACTTTGTATTGGTTTGAATGGAATATAAAGTATTTCAGAAATATAATGCATAATTTTTAAACCTAAATTGATTTTTTGACCATGCACCATGTTTTCGTTATAAATTACCCCTTCTATTAAAGGTAGAATAGTAATTATTAAAGTAAGGACAATTTTAAAAATGGATGGTTTTAAAAAATTTTTAATAAAATTTTTGATTTTTGTCATAATTTTTTATTGGATTTAAATATTGTCCCGATAAATTCGGACGATATTTAATAATATCTGTCGTTAGATTTTTCGCATTAGCTAACAATATGGGTTAGAATTTGATTTTTAGAGTGATTATCTCAAATGGTTTGACTGCTATTTTAATTATTTTGCCATTGTTCCATTTTATTCTATCTTTGTATTCTGAATTTGTTTTTTCTAAAAGATCCGCTGATTTTACTTGTTTCGGCTCCTTGAATAATATAATTTCGCCGTTTGTCTCTTCTCCTTTTGCTTCAAAAAATCTTAATATTATTTTGTCGCTATCCTCCGTTTTTTTCATACTTGTTAAAACTAAATTATCTGGTTTTATTTTCAAGAAAGAGAACTCAGAGGTTGATTTTGTTTTTATTGATTCCGAAGATTTTTTGTTTGGTAATTGAAGCGCCCTTAATTCGTTATTATATTCGGTTCCAGCTTTATGCGAATTCGCTTTTTTCCAATCGTTAAAATGCGGAAAGATTGAATAGTTAAAAGTGTATTTTTTTAATTCGGCTGCATCTGGCACTGGAATTGACGGACCAGCTATTCCGTCAGCAGAAACCATTAAAACGGATCTTAATAGGGTTAAATAGATGTCGTTGTCTCGTATTTCATTACTTGGAATGCCCTGATTCATAATAGTTAATCCCTTTTTTTCATTTGAATAATCTATCCAATTTTGAGATGGATAAATTCCAGATGGTTTTTCCATATGATCTTTTGAATCAGCATAGTATTCATTCACGGGTCTTTCAATTGCTCCATATTGGGATTCACAATTATAAGTTGGGGAATTAATATCGGTTGAAAATTTAACTCTTATTCTAATTTCAGGATGTTTGTTGTCAATTTTTGTGATAAAGTCAATTCTTGGCAAATCTCTATAGATGATTATTTTTTTAACAATTGAAATACATTTTTGTCTTAATAAAACAGGTTTCATTTTTTCTAACATTCTATACGGCCATCTCAGAGAATAATAATCTTCTTTAAGGGTGATAACTCGCCTCAATGGGCTTTTTTTTGTTTCAAAATTTTTAATTTCAAAACAACCATATCTTACTCCTTCACCCCCTTCTGTTTTTAGCGGTTCTTCTAAATTTTGATGGTGATAATAAAGTCCGCCAGTTTCATTTTCAAGTACTAATTCATTTCCTTTAGCAATCCAGTGTTTGTCTTTAAATACATCAATGAGCCCTGTTGTTTGTTCTATTTTTATTTTAAAGAATTGATTTTCTATTATATTGCCTTTTGTTTTAAATTCTTTTTTTGGAGATGTTTTTGGCAATTTTTCTAATATTTTGTAGGTTTTATATCCAAGAGACGGAACATCTGCGATAAAACCAAATTTTATGTTTTGTAAAGAGTCGTCTTCATATTTGATGAATTCTAAAATTTCAATTTCATATTCTTTGGATCCTGATTTTATGCCCCTTATTTTTTTAACTTTGCCTTTATCAAATTGCATTTTTATCTCTACCCAATTTTTTACATTCCATGATAAGGGATTAAAAACCACAAAATCTTCCTTTAAGTTTTCGTAAATAGTTGATTGTGATTGGTTTTTTATATTTGATAGGTGTGTATCAAGAAAGGTAAATCCTTCTTTAACCTCGTCATATGTTTCATCTATTCCTGTGCCAGGAATTACATCGTGAAATCCAGTAAACAAAATTTTGGTCCAGCATTCATTGAGTTCTTTGCGCGGATAATAATTACCTAAAAGCCAAGATATTGTGGACCATTTTTCAGAATTTAATATATAATTTTCGTATTTTCTTAATCCTTGTTTAATCCACATTCTACTTGAGGTAACATTTGGAAAAACATACGAAAATTTTCCTGAATAAAATTCTCCTTTCTGAGTTTCTAAATTTTTAGTGTTTTGATTTAATCCTTCAAAAAATTTAATAGGAGTTGCGATTTCCATTTTTGAATCTTTGTGAGTTTTATTCCAGTCTTTTATTGCTTTCATGGTTTCTACTTGCGGCATAACGCTTCCGCTCCCAGAAGGCATAAAAATGTGTTCAGTCGCAGCAAGTTTTTTAAGCTTTTGAAAGCTTTCTTCTAATTTATCTAGTACTAGTCCAGCGCGATAGCCCATGGGCATCCAGTGAGTTAAAATGCGGGTTCCATCTAGAGCTTCCCACCAAAATTCAGATGGATTATCTTTTTTAGCTCCTCTTCTGAAAGTAAGGTATTTGTAGCCCGATTTTTTATAAATTTGAGGAAGCTGGGCATTCAAACCAAAGCTATCCGCTTGCCACATTACTGGCACATCTTTTCCAAATTTTTCTTTGACATATCTTTTTCCAAATAAAATTTCTCTGACCAATGTTTCTCCATGAGGAAGCATTGTGTCGGCCATTAAGTATTCGCCATCAGCAATTTCAATTTTTCCTTGTTTGATAAGTTTTGTGATTTTTTCAAAAAGGCACGGGTTTCTTCTTTCAATCTCTTCTAATAAATAGGTTTGTTCAATCATAAATCTATAACCATGCTTCTCAATCAACTCAACAGCTTCTTTTAGTATAAAGTCAATATTTATATAAAAATAATCTTCTTTATTAAAAACCCAAACAGCATCGTAGTGTGTGTGTGGAGTTATATAAATTTTATTCATTTTTTTCATAAAAATTTTGTAGGGTTTTATTGTGTTTTTGATATTGATTTATTATAGTGTTTTAAGAAAATAAAAGCAAAATTTTTTATTTAATCACTGATAATTATTTTAATATTTTTTTGTTAATTTTTTGACTGTGTTATTATTTGTTGTTAGCATTAGTCAGTCATAATTTTCTATTATTATTGGCGCTATCAATAAATATTTTGAATTATGATTTAATGTGCGATATTGACCATAATCTTTAAATAAGTATAATAGATATTAGTTATGGTAGAGAAAAAAGCACAATTAAATATTGAAAAATTAGAAGAAAAGCTAAAAGAGTGTGAAGAAAAGAGAGACGAGTATTTAGCTGGCTGGCAAAGAGCGCGAGCCGATTTTTTGAATTATAAGAACGATGAGACAAAAAGACTTAATAGCTTGGCTATTTTTGCAAAAGGAGAGGTTGCTTTCAATCTTTTGGGGATTTTGGATAATTTTGATTTAATTGAAAAGAATTTGTCAAAAGACGCAAAAAAAGATGAAAACATTAAGGGCGTTTTACAAATTAAGGCTCAAATTTTAAGCTTTTTGAAAGATTACGGGGTTGAGGAGATAGAAATAATAGGCAAAGCGTTTAATCCGAGTTTTGCTGAAGCAGTGGAAATGGTAGAGGTAAAAGATAAAGAAAGTGGAATTATTACAGAAGAGCTTCAAAAGGGTTACACATTGCAGGGGCAGGTTATTCGTCCAGCAAAAGTAAAAGTTAGCAAATAAGAAATTAATTAATAATAAATAATAATAAGAAATGAGAGTGTGGAACAATATGCTTTCGTAGCGAGATTTAAAAATTGTGAGCGAGAATTATGAAGAACGAGGAAGTGTATATGATAATATACATTGACGAGTTCTGAATAATTTGTAGCCAAAATTTTGAAATCGCAGTAGAAATGATATTGTTTAACAGTCTCAAAACTATGGAAGAACAAAAACAACAACTTCAAATAAAAGCAAAAGATACTGATTTAAAAGGATCATATTCAAATTTAATGCAGATTGTTCATACTAAGGAGGAATTTATTTTGGATTTTTTCTTAGCTTCTCCTCCTCAGGGGGTTTTGGCTTCTCGTGTAATTATGAATCCTGGTCATGTGAAAAGGATGGTAAAGGCGCTTCAAGAGAATATAGATAAGTATGAAAAAAAATTTGGAAAATTAAAAGAATCAAAAATGTCTGAAACAGAAACAACAGAAACAAAAATTGGTTTTTAACTTTGATATAATTGGATTAAATAAAATAACAGAGATGACCACCAAAATTTTTCCGTAGCGAGATTTTAGATTTTTGAGCGAAACAAGGAAGGTAAGCAAAAAGATTTGAGCCGTAGTATCGCTACGGGGAAAATCCTTTTGCGTAGCCCGACGAAGTTGTAGCCAAAAATATGAAATCGTAGTAGAAAAAATTTTGGAAGTTATCTCAAAAAACTATGAGCAAGATATTGGGAATTGATCTTGGCACCACATTTTCAGCAATGGCTGCAGTGGAAGCGGGACAACCAAAAATAATTGAGAACAAGGAGGGATCAAGAACAATGCCGTCAATTGCGGCCATTACTAAAACCAATGAAAGATTGGTTGGTATTTTGGCTAGACGACAACAGATTACAAATCCTAGAGATACTATTTATGCTACTAAACGATTGATAGGTAGACAATTCTCCGATCCGCAAGTTCAGAAAGATAAAAAACTTTTATCTTACGAGATTAGAGAAGGATCTGATAAGGGCATAGAAATAAAAATGGGAGAAAAATGGCACAAGCCATTGGAAATTTCAGCGATGATACTTCAGAAATTGAAACAAGATGCTGAAGAAAAATTGGGAGAAAAAATTGAAGAAGCGATAATTACTTGCCCAGCTTATTTTGATGATTCTCAAAGAAAAGCGACAAAGGTGGCTGGAGAGATTGCTGGGTTTAAGGTAAGAAGGGTTATCAACGAACCAACGGCCGCTGCTTTGGCTTATGGTCTAACTGAAAAGAAAAATCAGCAAATTATTGTTTACGATTTTGGTGGTGGAACTTTTGATATTTCAATTTTAGATGTTGACGAAGATACGGTTGAAGTAAAGGGGACTGGTGGCGATACTCATTTAGGAGGAGAAGATTTTGATCAAAAAATAATTGATTGGATTGTTGAGAAATTTCAAAAAGATCAAGGTATTGATTTGTCTAAAGATCCATTGGCGCTTCAACGCTTAAAAGAAGCTGCGGAAAAAGCGAAGATAGAGCTTTCTACTACATTAGAAACAGAAATTAATATTCCGTTTGTTACTTCTGATGCAGCTGGACCGAAACATCTTTTATATAAACTATCTCGCGCTGAGTTTGAAAGTTTAGTAGAAGAATACATCGGTCGTTCTATCATATTGATTAAAGAAACATTAAAAGAAGCTTCTTTAGAAACAAAAGACATTGAAGAAATTATTTTGGTTGGGGGGCAAACTAGAATGCCAAAAATTCAAGAAGAAATTAAAAATCTTTTTGGTAAAGATCCTAATAAAGAAATTAATCCTGATGAGGTTGTAGCTATTGGGGCAGCTGTGCAGGCTGGAATTTTGCAAGGAGAAGTAAAAGATGTTTTGCTTTTAGATGTAACTCCTTTATCTTTGGGAATAGAAACTTTGGGTGGAGTAAATACAGTTTTAATTGCAAAGAATACTACTGTTCCGACTAGTAAATCTCAGGTTTTTTCTACTGCCGTAGATAATCAGCCTTCAGTAGAAATTCATGTGGCTCAAGGAGAAAGACCGATGGTTGTTGATAATAAATCGCTCGGAAGATTTATTTTAGATGGTATTCCTCCTAGTCCGCGTGGAGTTCCGCAAGTTGAGGTTAGTTTTGATATTGATGCTAACGGAATTTTAAGTGTTTCAGCTAAAGATAAAGCAAGCGGGAAAACTCAATCTATAAAAATTGAAGGTTCTTGCGGAGTTTCTGATGAAGAGGTTGAAAAAATGAAGAAAGAAGCTGAATTGCATGCGCAAGAAGATAAAAAGAAACAGGAAGCGATTGAAATTTGTAATACTGCCGATAATTTGATTTATACAACAGAAAAAACGCTTAGGGATGCTGGTGATAAGATTTCTTCAGAAATAAAAAAAGAGGTTGAAGAAAAAATAGAAGATTTGAAAAAAATTAAAGATACAGATAATTTAGAGGAAATAAAAAGTAAGTCAGCTGAGCTTTCTCAGGTAATTCAAAAAGTTGGAGCTGAGATGTATAAAAATGCACAACAAGGACAGGCTCCTGTTGGAGGAGGACAGCAACAGCAAGAAGCTTCGGGAGAAGAAAAATCAAAAGACGGAGGAGAATCTTCCGATGCTAAGACTAAAGAAGGCGAAGAAGAAAAGAAAGATGCTGAAGACGCAGAATTTAAAGAAAAGAAAGATGCTGAAAATGGAGAAAATAAAGAAACCAAATAGACAAAATTTTTAAAAATTATGGATTATTATGACGTTTTAGGAGTTGTGCGTGGCGCAACTCAAGATGAAATTAAAAAAGCATATCGGAAATTGGCTCACAAGTATCATCCAGATAGGGGTGGCGATCAAGAAAAGTTTAAAGAAGTGACTGAGGCATATCAGGTTCTTTCTAATAAAGAAAAAAGAAGTCAATATGACCAATATGGCAGAACATTTGATGGGGCGCAAGGCGGTCCTTCTGGTTTTGGTTTTGATCCAAGTTCTGGCGGATTTGATTTTGGTTCTAAATCTGAAGAGGGAGTTGATTTAGGAGAGATATTCGGAGAAATGTTTGGTTTTGGAGGTGGCTCAGGAAGCAAAGAAGATTTAAGGTTTGGAAAAGATATTGAAGTAGAAATTGGGATTCCTTTAGAATCTGTAATAAAGCAACAAAAAAAGACAATTTCACTGCATAAAATGATTGTTTGTTCGCGTTGTAATGGTCTTGGAGCAGAACCTGGCACTAATGTGAAAGAGTGTTTTTCTTGTCGCGGAACAGGAAAAGTTCAACAAATAATGAGAACAGCTTTTGGTCAAATGCGTCGTCACATTGTTTGTCCTGAATGTGGTGGCGAAGGAGCAAAGCCAGAGAAGCCGTGCAATGTTTGTAAGGGGGAGGGAAGAATTAAAAAAGATGAAAATATAGATTTTTTTATTCCGGCTGGCGCAGACACCAATCAGGTCATAAAGGTAGAAGGTAAGGGTGAAGCTGGTAGAAAAGGCGGTAAACCCGGAGATTTGTATGTTAGAATTTTAGTTAAAAAACATCCTATTTTTAAAAGACAAGGCGATGATTTGTTTATGGTGTCGTCTATTTCTTTTTCTCAAGCAACTTTAGGCGATGAGATTGATATTCCAACACTTGATGGGAAGAAAGTTTCATTAAGGGTTCCAGCTGGTAGTCAATCTGGAAAGATTTTAAGGCTTCCCAGAAAAGGTATTCCTCATTTTTCTAGTTTTGGCGTTGGAGATATGTATGTGCAGTTGGAGGTACAGACGCCAAAAAAATTAAACAGAAAACAAAAAGAACTTTTCAAAGAATTAAAAGAGCAAGGATTGTAATATAATTATTAATTTTTAATTAAAAATTAAAGCAATGCGCTTATGGAGGGTTTAAATTTACTTAAAAAAAATATTTCTAAAAAAATAGAGAATGCAGATGATGTTAAAAAGTTGAATGAAATTTTTCAAGAGTATTTAGGTAAGAAAGGAGAAATTATGCAAGCCGTAAAATCAATTGGGAAATTGCCAAAAGAAAAACGAGCTAAGGCTGGTAAAGAAATAAATGAGGTCAAGGATTTTTTGCAAACAAAAATTGACGAAAAGATTCAAGAAACAAAAGAAAGAATTATAAAAGAAGCAGGAGAAAAAGAATGGATTGATATTACTATTCCAGGGAAAAGAATAAAAACAGGATACATTCATCCTTTAACGCAGTCAATTAGAAGTGCTGTTGAAATTTTCCAGTCAATGGGGTTTTCTGTGGCCGAAGGATTAGAAATAGAAACAGAATGGTATAATTTTGATGCGTTAAATGTGCCAAAAGATCATCCAGCTCGCGATGTCCAAGATACTTTTTGGCTTAAGCAAGAGAAGGACAATAAACAAGGCAAAAAACTAATGAGATGTCACACATCAGCTGTGCAGATTCACTATATGGAAAAAAATAATCCGCCATTCAGGATAGTTGCTCCAGGTAAAGTATTTAGACACGAAGCAACTGACGCTTCGCACGATGTTCAATTTCATCAGTTGGAAGGAATGATGGTTGGCAAAGGTGTCTCTTTAGCGAATTTAAAAGCCGTAATTAATGAGTTTTTAGATAATTTTTTTAATAAAAAAGTTGAGATAAGATTAAGACCAAGTTATTTTCCATTTACAGAACCGAGCGTTGAAATTGATATAAAATGTTTAAATTGTAAAGGAAAAGGATGTAGCGTTTGTAAAAAAACAGGATGGCTTGAAACAATTGGAGCTGGAATGGTTCACCCAAATGTGTTAAAAGCAGGGGGATTAAATCCTAAATTTTGGCAAGGTTTTGCTTTTGGAATGGGTATAGATAGATTGGTGATGATGAAATACAAAATAGATGATATTAGATTGTTTTATTCTGGCGATATAAAGTTTCTAGAGCAGTTTTAGAAATTTTGTTAAATTGTTTTGCGATTTGAGTATTGTTTTTTATTGAAAATAGGGTATTATTAAAGGTGAAAATTTAAGGATTGTTTTGCGTCCATAGCTCAATAGGTAGAGCAACGGCCTTTTAAGCCGGCGGTTGGAGGTTCGATTCCTCCTGGACGCACTTTTTTATAAAAATTAATAAAGTCTAATGCGTTTTTTAAATATAAAAACATTCAAATTTATCTTTTTAATTGGAACTATTTTGTTTTCTTTTTTTCTTGGTTTTTATTGTGGTGAGGAAGGGGGGATTTATAAGGGAATGGAATTAGTATCTCCTGCAGGAAAAATTGATCTTTCTCTTTTCTGGGAGAGCTATAATGTTCTTGAAAAAAAATATGTTGGACGGGAAGAATTTGATCACGAAAAAATGATTTATGGAGCCATTTCGGGAATGGTTGAAAGTTTAGATGACCCGTATACCATATTTATGCCACCCGAAGAAACTAATCAGTTTTTTGAAGATGTTAGCGGGGTTTTTGAGGGTGTTGGTATGGAAATAGGCATAAGAAATGATCAGCTTCAAGTCATCGCTCCTTTAGAGGGAACTCCAGCGCAGAAAGCAGGACTTAGGGCAGGAGATAAGATTTTCAAAGTTGGAGATGAGCATACTCGGGACCTCACTATTGATGAAGCTGTCCATCTTATTAGGGGACCAAAAGGAACTGAAGTTGTTTTGACAATTGCTAGAAATGGCTGGGAAAAGACGCAAGAAATTAAGATTATTAGAGGCATAATAGAAATGCCTTCTATTAAATGGGAATTGCTTGAAGATGATACTGAAGCTGATCCAATTGTTTATATGAGACTTTATCAGTTTTTAGGAACAACGGGCTCTGCGTTTCAAACAGCGAGTGTGAAAATTTTAAATACTTCAGCCAAGAAAATTATTTTGGATCTTCGTAATAATCCAGGTGGTTATTTAGAGGTTTCTCAATATATTGCTGGTTGGTTTTTGGAGAAAGATCAGATTGTTACAATTGAAGATTTTGGACCAGATCAAGAAAAATTGGAGTATCTGGCGAAGGGAAACGGAGCTTTTAAAGATTTTGAAATAGTTGTTTTAATGAATCAAGGATCTGCTTCTGCGTCCGAGATTTTGGCTGGAGCACTTAGAGATAATTGTGGCATAAAAATAATTGGTGAGACATCTTTCGGAAAGGGCTCTGTTCAAGAGCTTGAAAGATTAAGAAATGGATCAAGTCTTAAAATAACAGTAGCGAAATGGTTGACGCCCAACGGAAATCTTATTGCTGGTAAGGGCATTGAACCAGACATAGAAGTTAAAATGACTAATGAGGATTATGAAGAAGGTAATGATCCGCAATTAGATAGAGCAGTTGAACTATTAAAAGAAACAAGGTAAGATGAGAGCGTAGAATGATATCATTTTTACTGCAATTTCTAAAATTTAGCCAAATTCTCCCAAAATTTTTTCATCGTATATTACCATATACGCTTCGAAAATTTTTGAAAAATTTGTCTTAAATTTTGGAAATTTCGCTACGAAAGCATATCGTTCCACGCTCTCAATAAATAAATTATCAATTATCAACAAAATTATGAAAGTAATTCTTTTAGAAGATGTAGAAGGTCTTGGAAAAAAATATGACATCAAAGATGTAAAAGATGGATATGCCAAGAATTTTTTATTTATTAAGAATATGGCGAAACTTGCTACAAGGGAAGTCCTTAAAGAATTAGAAGCGGAAAAAGAAATTTATACAAAGCAAATGAAAGAAGATCTTATGAAGAGTCAAGAATTTGCTTCGCAAATGGATGGGTTGGAAGTTATGATTTCTGTGAAAGTTGGAGAAGATGGCCAACTCTTTGAGTCAATCAATAGTCAAAAAATTTCCAACAAATTAAAAGAAATGGGATTTAAGATTGATAAAGATAAAATTCTTTTATCCGCGCCAATTAAGGAAATAGGTGAATTTCCAGTAAAGATTTCTTTTGAACACAATTTAGAAGTAGAAATAAAAGTTATAATTGTCGCAGAAGAATAATTTATAGTTTGAAATTATTGAAAGGCGTTAAGTAAATTTTGTTATTTAATTTAATATAATAAAAAAAGGGGGGGTCCCGTCTGTTAGACCTGTTGCGTGACAATTTTTCGTAGCGAGACTTTAAAATCGCAGTAGAAATGGTTGTTGCGTAAAAGGTATATTAATATGACGCGTTATATTTTTGTTGCTGGTGGAGTAATGTCTGGCATCGGTAAAGGGGTTGCTACGGCTTCCATTGGTAAAATTTTGCAGAGCATGGGTTTTAAGGTAACAGCGTCCAAAATTGATCCGTATGTTAATGTTGATGCTGGGACAATGAATCCGATTGAGCATGGAGAGGTTTTTGTGACCGACGATGGAACTGAAAGCGATCAGGACCTCGGAAATTATGAGCGGTTTTTAGATGAAAATTTAAGCACCGATAATTATATTACCACCGGTAGAGTTTATCAAGCAGTTATAAATCGCGAAAGGAATTTGGGATATAATGGCAAGTGCGTAGAGGTTGTTCCAGATATTCCAAATGAAGTTATTTTTAGGATTAAAAAAGCAGCCAAAAAAACAGAGGCTGATTTTATTTTGATAGAAATTGGGGGAACGGTAGGGGAATATCAAAATATGTTGTTTTTAGAAGCAGCTAGAATGATGAAGCTCAAAGATCCTAAACGTGTATTTTTTATTCTTGTAAGTTATCTTCCGGTGCCTTCAATAATAGGAGAAATGAAGACCAAACCAACGCAATATGCGGTAAGGACGCTAAATACCGCTGGCATTCAACCTGACATGATTTTGGCACGGTCAGCTGTTGCTTTAGATGAACCACGAAAACAAAAAATTTCAGTTTTTTGTAATATTTCTAAAAATGATATTATTTCTGCTCCTGATATAGAATCAATCTATGAGGTTCCGCTTAATTTTCAAAAAGATGATTTAGGAAAAAGAATTTTAAAAAAATTTGGTATTAAGCCAAAAAGAAAAAGTGATTTGAGGGATTGGGCTAAAATGGTTAATATCGCTAAAACAGCTAAAGAACCAGTAAAGATTGGTATAGTTGGAAAATATTTTGAAACAGGAAAATTTGTATTAAAAGATAGTTACATTTCGGTGATTGAGGCGATTAAGCATTCTTGTTGGGCATGTAACAGAAAGCCAGAAATTCATTGGATAAATGCTGAACAATATGAAAAAAATCCAAAGAAAGTTATAGAGCTTAAAAAATATGATGGCATAATAGTGCCGGGAGGATTTGGGAGTAGGGGGGTAGGCGGTAAGATAAAAGCCATTCAGTTTTGTCGCGAAAATAATATTCCCTTTTTTGGTCTTTGTTATGGATTACAGATGGCTGTGATAGAATTTGCTAGAAATGTTTGTAAAATAAAAGATGCTAATTCTGTTGAAATTTCTTTGAATTGCAAGAGTCCTATAATTGATGTTATGCCGGATCAAAAAGCGTTGTTAAAAGAAAAGAAATATGGCGCTACGATGCGATTAGGCGTTTATGATTGTAAGATAAAGCCCAAAACAAAGAGTTTTCAAGCTTATGGGTTGCTAAACATATCTGAACGACATAGACACCGCTACGAGCTTAATAATGCATTTAGAGGCGTATTAGAGGAGCATGGTATGATAATGGCAGGTGTTAATACGGAAAGAGATTTGGTTGAGATTATAGAACTTAAGAATCATCCATTTTTTGTTGCCACACAGTTTCATCCAGAATTAAAATCAAGACCATTAAATCCTCATCCACTATTCAAAGCATTTGTAAAAGCATGTATAAAAAAATAGAATAAATTGAAAAAGAAAAAGAGAGCTTTCATGCTCCCTTTTTCATATTTTGAAAAATTGAAAATTATTTAAGTTCTACATTCGCTATTTTGGCAACGCGTTGTTTATTATCAAAGCGTGTAATGCGTTTTGTGGTAAATTTAACCAAGCCATCTTTGATAGCGTAAAGGGTATTGTCTTTTCCTTCTCGGACATTTTTTCCAGCTAAAATTTTTGAACCTCGTTGGCGAACGATAATACTACCAGGCTTTGTTTTTTGTCCAGCGTAAAGCTTGACTCCCAGATATTGTGGATTAGAATCTCGTCCTAATTTACTCGAACCCGCTGATTTTGTTTTTGACATAGTTTTAAATTATAAGTTAATCTTCTATTCTAATGATAATATTACCAAAAATTATTGAATTTGTCAAAAAGAATGGGGAACAAATCACTCTTTTTATTGCTGTTGTTTTGATTTCTCTATTTTCATTTGCTATTGGTTATTTAATGTCTTAATATGTGTATATGAAGAAAAAATTAAAAATAGCTATTGTTGGGGCTGGAATTTGTGGGCTTTATTTGGCGTGGAAGCTTTCCTGTAAGGGTCATCAAGTAAGCGTTTTTGAAAAAAGAAAAGAGATTGGTAAGCAAGCTTGTTCAGGGCTTTTTTCGCGAAGAATTTTAGAATTCATTCCTCAAGCGTCTTGTCTCATTCAAAATAAAATAGATTTTATTTTAACTCATTTCCCTAAAAATAGCGTAAAAATAAAGTTTTCTGAAGGGTTTGTTGATATAGAGCATAGGGAATTAGATAAAATGGTTGCTATTTTAGCTGAAAAATCAGGCGCAAAAATTAATTTAAATTATTTTATTTCGCATAATGAGATTGCGAATTTATTAAAAGATTTTGATAGAATTATTGGTTGTGATGGGCCACAATCTTTTGTAAGAAAGTATTTGGGGTTAGATGACCCAAGTTTGCGTTTAGCTATTCAGGGATTTGTGGTTAAACAGTCCAATGATCAAGAATATACTAATATTGTAGAAACTTGGGCGCGAAAAAGGGGATTTGCTTGGAAAATACCTAAGAATGGGGGATATGAATATGGAATTATTGCTGGATTAAAACAGGCGCAAAAATTCTTTAAAGAATTTTTGTCAGAACATAATTTGCAAATTGATGAAATAAGGGCTGGGATTGTGCCACAAGGTTTTTGTGTTCCAAAACATTCTAAGATTACATTATGTGGCGATGCTGCCGGACTAACTAAGCCTTGGAGTGGGGGGGGAGTAGTTTGGGGATTGATTGCGTCTGAAATGCTTTTAAAAAATTTTCCTGATTTTTTAGCTTATGAAAAAGCAATGAAAAGATTTTTTCTTCCAAGAATTATTTTTTCTAAAATAGCGACAAAATCAACTTATTTTTTTGGGTTCCATTTGCCATGGGTATTGCCTAAAAAAGTAAAAATAGAAGGGGATTTTTTAGTATAGATTTTATTTGTTCAACTTTACCAGCATCATTGTTTTTATTAGCTTGACGATATCCTTAAAATTTTGTATTTTGAATGTAAGGACTTTTGTTTAAGAGACCCGTAGTTTTTTAAAATATAAAGGAGCCAATATATGAACAAAAAAATTCCCTATCATTTAGGTATTATTATAGACGGTAATAGAAGGTGGGCAAAAGAAAAAGGCCTGCCAAGTTTTGCTGGACATTTGAAGGGCAAGGAAAATGTGTGGAAGATGCAAGAATGGTGTAAAAAGAAAGGTATCAAAATTTTAACTGTCTATGGTTTTTCTATTGAGAATTGGAAAAGATCAAAAAAAGAAATAAACTATTTGATGGAATTGATAGCTCAGGCTCTTAGTAAAGATTTTATTCAAGAAGCATATGAAGATGGCACAAAAATTTTAGTGATTGGACAAAAAGATAAACTGCCAAAATTTTTGCAAAAAATAATAAAAAATGCCGAAGAAATTACAAAAAATAATAAAAAAAGAATTTTTGTTCTTGCTATAAGTTATGGCGGAAGACAGGAAATTGTTGAAACAATTAAAAAAATTGTTTCGCAAAAAATTCCTCCAAATAAAATTACAGAGGAATTAATAGATAAAAATCTTTGGACGCAGGGATTGCCTTATCCTGATTTGATTATTCGTACCGCTGGAGAGCAAAGACTTTCTAATTTTTTAACATGGCAAAGCGCTTATTCAGAATTATATTTTTTAAAAAAATATTGGCCTGATTTTACTGAAAAAGATTTAAATAAGGCTATTGAAAATTATGCTGAGCGAGGAAGAAGATTTGGCAAATAAAACACATAAAGTAGCGTTTCAAGGCGTTGCTTTTTTATTAGATTTATCAAATAATAAGTTTAATTTTTGAGTGGATGATATTTATAATGCATTTTTTCAGCATAACGATCAGAAGCATGGACATATCTTGTTGTGGTGTCTAATGATTCGTGCCCTAAAAGGATTTGAATGGCAACCGGATTAGCTCCGCTTTCAGCCAAATATGTGGCAAATGCGTGTCGGATTGAATGAGGAGAAATAGGAATATTAAAGCCCAATATCTCCCTGTATCTTTTAACTTTTTCCTCTAGGTAATTAGTAGAAATTTTTTTATTTTTATCGTGCACATTTTTGCCCCTGTAAGGAATAAATAGAAATGGAGAGGCGCTTGAGCCACGAAAATCCATGTATTTTTTAATATGTTTTTGCGCTCTTTGGGTTAAGTAAACAAATCTTTCTTTTTTTCCTTTTCCCAGTATAAAAACTCTGCCCGTTTTATCAATTTGTGATATTTTAAGGTTTATTAGTTCAGAAATTCGCATTCCAGTGGAAAATAGGGTTTCAAGCATTGCTCGGTTGCGTAAAGCAATTTTTGTATCCTTTTCAAGTTTAGAAGGAAATTCAATTAGCTTTATTATTTCTTCAAGTTCTGAGACCCTAGGATGTTTTTTTTCCGTCCGCAACAATTCAATGCCCTCAGGGGCTATAGGCGTCTTATAGTCCATCTTTATAAGATATTTGAGATATCTACGCACACTTGATAAATTGCGATTTATAGAGCCCGCTGAGAGGTTTTTTTTAGGTTTTTGGCCTGCAGTGGTCTTGCGGTCGCGTGATACTAAATACGCTTTGTATTGTTCAATTGTCTTTTTAGTAATTTTATTAAAAGAAGTTTTAACCTCGTTCTTTAAGAAGTCCTCAAAAGTTTTTAAATCTCGTTGGTAGTTATAAAGTGTTTCTTCTGAATAGTTATTTATTTTTATGTGAAGCAAGAAATCTTCAAGATAATTAAGCATATTGATAATTGATTATTTTAATAATTGATTATTTGTAAAATATAATTGATATTTTATGATTGATAATTGATAAGTTATAAGCTGGTTTATTTTATATATAGATTATTCTTATAATATAGATGAAAAGACGATGTTTAGTACCTCTTTTCTAGCATTTTCTATCATTTTTGGGCTGTTTTAGCCCCTTTTTATTTGTTGTATAAGTGGGGTAGTCATATTAAGGGGGAAGGAGGCGTTAATATAAGCATATTTGTTTATGAGTGTTAGAGATATTATACTCATATTCATATATTTATAATATACGACTTGAAAAGCCGTGTCAACCCCTTCCCCACTAAAAATCACTAAACAGTCTTATGATTTAAAACTGGTTTAAACCAGTTTCTATTTTAATAATTCTATAAATTTTTGCCAAAGCGTTTTGCTATGTTTTGGAAATTCCTCAATTAGTTCTTGTTTTTCTTTTTCAAGTTCTTGCTCTATAATTGATTTTCTTTTTTCAATTTCTATATGTAAAAAAAGTTTGATTTTCTCTATTGCTTTATCTGTGTATGGTTTCGCTGTTTTTTGCCAAGTTGTTTTAAGCCATGGATATATACGATTATTCCACCATTTAATCCATGTATTTTGCCAGATTTTTTTTGTTTTTTGCCATGCTTTTTCTATACTAGCTGGTAAGGGTTTTATAATTTGGATTACAAGGTCTTTTGCTTCGCCAAAATCTTTTGGAGTTTCAATTGATTTTTCTGATGTTTTGGTTAACTCCCCCGCTGATTTGTTTATTTCGTTGTTTTGTTGGGCAAAAGAAAAATTCGGCAAAATTAAATTACCCGTTATCACAGCTATTGACAAAATCACGATTGTTTTGTATAATACTTTATATTTAGTAAACATAGCTATTTAAAAAATTAGGGGGTGAAAAAGAAAAAATGAACGCAAAAACAGGATTTACTGGGTGCGATTGGCTTATTTTGGTTTTTTTTGTTGCTACCGCGTATTTCGTATACGGCGGAGTTGGCGGAATGTTGGCAGTGCTTATTCTGGCAGTGCTTTATGGCATAGTATTGCTTTTGGCGATTATTCCTTTCGGCGGAGTGATAATTCAAGTCTTAGTAATGTATTTTGTCATTTGGCCATGGGTATCAGAATTTACAGGTATTGAGGCAACATGGCTTACCGCGTTGATGTTTTGGGTACAGGTAATTGCGGGGATTATTCTAACTCTTGCTGTTACCGCCATAATAGTAGCCATGAACAAGTAAATAATAAGAATTTAAAAGAGGATTTATCCTCTTTTTTTAATTTCCCCCCCTTGTATTTTATTTTGTTTTTGTTAGATTCTTAATTACTTTTTTTGGCGCTCGACTTTCAAGCAAGATTATGTCCCCTACCCTGCAAAAGGTTTTTATTTTTTTTAAAATTGTTTCTGGATTTTCAATGAATAAAATATTTTTTTTATCCATTCCGCTTTCCACGGCGGAATTTTTTATTTCATCAAAATATTCTTTAGTGGTGATAATCGCTAAGTCGCAAATTTCGCCTATTTTCCCTCCTATTTTTTGGTGAATGTGTTTTGCCGTGTTTCCCAACTCTATCAAGCAAGGCATTATAATTATTTTTTTACATTCAACGCCACGGATAGTTTCGTGATTCCAAACTTTTAAATAATTAAGATGTGAAATTACGCTATCGGGGTTTGCAGAATAAGTGGCGTCAATTATATTTAAGCCATTTTGCTCTTTTATTAATTTTCCCAAACCATGAATTGGTTCTATTTTTTCACAAGCTTTTGAAATTTCATTTAAACTCATTCCAAGTTCTTTAGCGCAAACAGTTGCTGCCAAAATATTTTCAATACTTCGCGATCCCAATAAGTTTATTATAAAATTAGCAGAATCTCCATCTTTTGAAAAAACTTTAAACAAAACTTTTTCTTTTTGGACATTTATATCTTCGGCCCAAATATCTTTTTTTTCTTTTATTGAATAGAGTTTTTTTATGCCTGTTTTTATTGTTTTATTGATTGTGGCAAGTTCTGAAATAATATGTTTGTTGTTTCCGTTTAAAATTGCGATACCATTTTCGGGTAAAGATTTAATTAGTTCAAATTTTGTTTTTACTATTTTTTCTTGCGAGCCGAATGTTGCTAAATGTTGCTGGTTTATTCCAGTTAAAATGCCGATTTTTGGTTTAGCGATATTGCAAAGCAATTTTATTCCTCCCTTCATATATGCGCCCATTTCGCAAATGAAAATTTTATGTTCCGGCTTTATATCTCTTAAAATACATTGTGAAATTCCTATTTCTGAATTTTGATGTTTGCTTGTTTTTACTATTTTATTTTTACCGAATTTTTCAGCAAGAATAGTGTATAGAAATTCTTTTGTTGATGTTTTGCCGTAGCTTCCAGTAATACCAATCACTAAAAGATCTTTCAGTTTTTTTCTTTTTAATTTTGCCTTTTTTAAAATTTGATTGCGGAGTAAAACAGTCAATGGCTGGAAAGACAGAATAAGCAAAGATAAGATTATTGGAGAAAGAATGTCAATTAATAAAAGTGAAAAACAAAATTTAAGTAATGGTGGATAATTATAAATAAAAGCGGTTTGTTGTATTTTTTGCCAAAGAAATAAAGGACATAGGGTAAATAGAATAAAAATCAATCCCAAAATTGGCATTGTTTTTTTAGTAAAAACGGGCATTTTTAATTTTCTTTGAATAAAACCCTTAATAGTTCTAATTGATTCAAGAGAATACAAGACCAAAAGAATCAATGGCAAGAAGACAGTAGAAGCAAAAGCATCATGAAAGAATAAAATAATATTGGAAGATAAAAAGCAAAGCAATAAAATGATTTTTAAAAATCGTAATTTGCTTAATAAAATTTGTCTGCCTTTTTCTGTTTGGAAATGCGCTAAAAATCTAGGGATATGATAGTCTTTTAATTGCCATAAATAAACCCAAAACAAAATTATTTTTGCTGACCGAATGAGCCAAAAAATGGATATTGAAATAAGCAATAAAGAAAATATTGAAAGCATAATGTTAAAAATTTTTGATAAAATTTGAAATTTTTTCAGACAAAATTTTAAAATCTGTTACATATGGATTGTGCCCAACATTTTTCAATATCTCCAATTTTGAGTTTTTTATTTTTTCTTTCATTAAATAGCCATTGGATACGGGCGTTAGAATGTCTTTGTTCCCCCATATAATAAGGGTTTTACTTTTTATTTTAGATAGCTGGGATTTTAAATCTTCATCAATAATATTTTTAAATGTTTCCTGTAAAAAGGGGATTTTTTCAGAATTTATGTAGTCAGTTGTTTTAAAAACATATTTGTAGAAAATTTTTCTGGCAAGAGGATAAAAATTAAAATGCGAAAATGTTTTGCGTATTTTTTTTGCAAAAATAAGCATCGCACGGTGATTGTTATTTGTTTCTGGTTTTATTCCAGCCGATGAGACCAAAATCAGTCCTTCTAATTTTTCTGGATATTGCGCAGCAAATTTTATTGCGATTCGTCCACCGAATGAATGTCCCAACAAAAAAAACGGTTCATTGAATTTATCTGAAAAATCTTTGAACCATTCAACATAATTATCCAAATTCCATACTTCTGAAAGCGCTGTTTCTTTTTTAAATCCAGGCAAATCCAGAGAAATCACCTTAGTCCCTTGTTTTTCAATTTCTTTTTTAACATTTTCCCATTTTTCCCTTGAACTTTGCCAGCCATGAAGAATAATTAAAGTTTTCATTTTTTGTTAATAGTTTTAAATCCCAAGTATTTTTGCAAAGCTTTCGGAATTTTTATGCCCCCATCTTTTTGTTGATAGTTTTCAATAATAGCAATTAGAGTTCTGCCTATCGCAAAAGCAGTGCCATTTACAGTATGAACGAATTCTAATTTTTGAGTTTCGGGGTTGCGATAACGGATGTTTAGTCGTCTTGCTTGCCAATCGGTGCAATTGCTTGTTGAATGCGTTTCGCGATATTTATTTTCCGAAGGTATCCATGTTTCAATATCATATTTTTGAGCAGCAGGATCACCAAGATCGCCGCTACAAATATCTATTACTCTATAGGGCAATTTTAAAGATTGCATTAGTTTTTCTTCCATTGAGAGGAAAAATTTATGTTCATCTTTTGATTTTTTAGGATCGCAAAAACTAAACATTTCTAATTTATCAAATTGATGAACTCTTAAAATCCCTTTCGTGTCTTTTCCATAAGAGCCAGCCTCTCTTCTAAAACAGGTTGAGAAGCCAACAAATCGCTTAGGAAGCTCTTTTTCTTCTAAAACTTCATCTGTGTACATTGGACCTATTGATTGCTCTGATGTGCCCGTAAGATATAAGTTGTCTTTTTCAAAATGATAAGTTTCGTCTTCTCCGCCATGAGCTAAATAGCCCATTGCGCTCATTGATTTTTCAGAAATCATTACAGGCGGAATAATTGGCGTAAATTTTTCTTTTAACAAGGTTTCAAAAGCTAAATTAACCAACGCAAATTCCATCAATGCAATTTCATTTTTAAGATAACCAAAGCGACTACCAGAAACTTTGGCCGCCCTTTTAATATCAATAAGGTCTAAATCTTCAGCAATTTCTAAATAATTTTTTTGTTCAAAGTTAAATTTTGGTTTTTTCCCAACTTCTCTTAGAGTTTTATTTTCCGAATCGTTTTTTCCAATTATTACATTGTCAAATGGTGGATTAGGGACATCAAGCATTAAATCGTTAAGTCGTTTTTCAGCTTCTTTAAATTTTTCGTCAATTTTATCGTTGTTTTTGTCTAGCTCTTGCATTTGAAGAATGATTTTTCTTTTTTCGGCTTCGTTTTTTGTAGCTACGATTGCTTTGCTCGCTTTATTTTTTTTTGTTCTCATGTCTTCCAATGCGAGTAAAAGCGCCCGTTTTTTTTGGTCTGCCTCTAAAAGTTTGTCAATATCAACATTGACTTGTTTGTCTTTACATCCTTTTTTAACTAAATTTGGATTTTCTCTTATGAATTTTATATCTAACATATTTTTATTTTTTTGGTCGCATTGTTGGGAATAGTATAACCTCCTTTATTGAATGCGAGTTAGTTAATAAGGCTACTAATCTATCAATTCCCATTCCAAAGCCAGCGGCAGGTGGCATGCCATGTTCCAACGCTTCCAAGAAATCCTTGTCTGTTCTTTGGGCTTCTTTAAATCCTTTTTTGTATAGTTTTTCTTGTTCTTCAAATCTTTTTCTTTGCTCTATCGGGTCATTAAGTTCAGAAAAAGCGCTACAGAGTTCAAATCCCCCTGCTATCAATTGAAAATCAGCTAATTTGGCTTGAATGAAATCAAGATGATTTTTATCTTTAAGCTGTTTTGCTAATGGAAAAGTTCCCATCGGGTGATGAATTACAAATGTTGGATTTACTATTTTGGGACGACAATATTTTTTATAAATCTCATCTGCTATTTCAGCTTTGCTTGCGCCTTTTTCAATTTTGATTCCAAGCTCTTTTGCTTTTTTGGCTAATGCTTCGGTGTTTAGATCTTCTAAATCAATCTTTGTGTATTTTCTTAATAATTGCGAGAATTCAATGCGTTCCCATGGAGCTTTGAAATTTATTTTCTTTTCCTTGTATTCTATTTCTAATTTTTTATTTGTTTTTTTAATTAAATTTATAATTAATTTTTCAGTAAATTTCATTAAATTTTTATAGTCAGCATAAGCCCAATAAAATTCTAACATTGTAAATTCTGGGTTATGCGACCTATCCACGCCCTCGTTTCTAAAAATTCTTCCTATTTCATATACCTTTTCAAATCCGCCCACTAAGAGTCGTTTTAGATAAAGCTCGTGAGCTATTTTTAGATACAAATCCATATCAAGCGCGTTCAAATGCGTTTTAAATGGTTTTGCTTTTGCTCCCCCATAGATTGATTGCAGAATCGGTGTTTCCACTTCTAAGAACTCGTTTTTATCTAAAAAATTTCGTATTTCTTTTATGATTTTTGAACGAGTTTCAAATTTTTCTTTTACTTCTTTGTTAAAAATTAAATCTAAATATCTTTTTCTGGAACGCTCTTCAACATCTTGCAATCCGTGCCATTTTTCGGGCAGAGCCAAAAGAGATTTGGATAAAATATGGTATTTTGAAACTTCTATTGTTTTTTCTTTTCGTTTGGTCTTAAATAAAATTCCAGAAATCTGTATAAAGTCTCCTATGTCAAAATTTTCTAAAAAGAAATTGTATGCGTTTTTGCCAAGTTTGTTGCGCGAAAAAAATGTTTGAATTTTTCCGCTTCCATCTTCAATGTGCGAGAATGATAAAGCTCCATGCTCTCTTATTGACATAATTCTTCCGACAGCAGTTATTTGCTTCTCAGATTTTTTTAATTTATTGAAATTAGAAAAAAGCTCAGCAATAGAATGAGTCCGTTTTATTTTTAATGGATAGGGGTCAATCCCAGCACTTTTAAAAGTTGCTAATTTTTTTATTCGTATTTTTTTGAGTTCGTCAATTGTCGCCATACATTATGTTTTTATATATTGTATTTTATCTTATTTTATCTCATTTGCCCCAAAAGGTCAAAAAATTGAACCCCGTGCCAGATTATGGCGCGGGGTTCAATTGGTGTAGCTAGTTGAATAAGATTAGACCTGTTGTTTATTAGGCAACGGGTCTATTATTCAATTTTTAGGATTTTATAATTAATTTTTCCTTTTGGCATTTCAATGCTTATAATTGCGCCTATTGGTTTGTTTATTAATGTTTTTCCCATCGGTGAATCAGGTGAAATTTTTCCTTCTAAAGGAGAGACATCTCCAAGTCCGACTATTTGAATTTTTTCTTTTCCAAATTTGCTTTGGAGTAAAATAGTTGATCCTATTTGAACAACTCCACGCATTCCTTTTCCAGAAACAACAACAGCGCTTTCTATTAATTCTTGCATCTCCATAATTTTGCCTTCTAAAAACGCTTGGGCTTCTTTTGCTTCTGTGTATTCGGCGTTTTCAGACAGGTCGCCATAAGCCGCAGCTTTTTTAATGCGTTCAGATATCTCTTTTCGTTCAATGTTTTTTAAATGCGTTAAGTCCTTTTTAAATTTTTCTAAACTTTGTTTTGTAAATTGTTTTTTCATATTGAGATTATTGAATGATGTTATAAAATCATTATATTAAATTATTTCATATTAGGTCAAGCTCTGTATTCGTATTTTTATTTTTTTATTCAACGGTTTTAAAATGAATCCGCAAGGGAGTGCATTTTCTTCGCTTATTCGCAAATTGAAAAAATAAATAATTTATTCAATTTGGCTCATTTCGCTTGAAAATAGTATTCTAAAATTTTTTTAGCGAGTGGCAAGGACGCTGATTGGAGACCTTCCACATCTTCAATAAGCACGGTTAAAACGATTTCTGGATTGTCGTAAGGAGCGAAAACTGTTACCCAATTATGGTGATAATTTTTTTTGGGGGTTTGAGCTGTGCCAGTTTTTGAGGCGACTTTAACTGGCAGGTCTTGTAAAAGAGCGCTTGAACCATAGATTACAGCATCTCTCATTCCTTGTTTTGTAATTTGTAAATTTTTAGGATCAATAAAATTTTGGCGTATAATCTCTGGCTCTATTTCTGTAATCGTATTTCCTTCATCATCTAAGATTTTATTAACTAGTTGTGGATTGTAAAGAGTTCCTTCGTTTGCAATAGCTGAAAAAGAATTAGCAATTTGTATTGGCGTTGCTTGAATATATCCTTGTCCTATTGAGAGATGATAGGTATTACCGAGAGTCCAAGAATTGCCAATTATTTCCTTTTTCCACTCAGCGTCAGGAATAAAGCCATTTTTTTCTCCTGGAATATCAATGTTTGTTTTTTTACCCCAACCAAAAAGCTCAAGGTATTCTTTTATTTTTACGACTCCAAGTCCAGTAAATTTTTTAGGAAGGTTTGGATTCTCTAAGAGTAGGTCTTTTGGCGCCCAATATCCCCCGCCAATAATATAAAAGAAAGGATTTACTGATTCTGCTATGCCCTTTTTTATATTCGTCCATCCATGAAATGCCCAATCACCATAACATTCTTTTTCATGTGAATATATGTTTTCAACGCAAAGTTTTAATGGACAATAAAGGCTTGTGCTTTCACTAATGATTTTTTCTTCTAATGCGGCGATTCCGATAATAGGTTTAATCGTAGATCCAGTAAGGTATTGTCCAGCAATTATTCTGTTAAAAAGAGGATTTGCTGGGTTGTTTTGAATTTCGTCATAATCTTTTTGAGAAATTCCTTGTGAGAATTTATTATTATCAAAATTAGGCCAAGATATTAACGCTAATATTGCTCCGTTTTTTGGATTCATTGCGATAATTGCGCCCTTTTGCCCATCAATTTTTTTAAGTTGTTCTTTCAGTGCTCCTTCTATCATTTTTTGAAAATTTGCGTCTATCCAAAGAATTAAACTTTTTCCAGTTTTTGGTTCTTTTTTTACAAATTTTTTTATTATTTCTTGTTGCGCATTTTTTTCATATTGAAATTCGCCAGGCTCACCCCTTAATATTTCTTCGTATGATTTTTCTAATCCTGTTTTTCCAATATAATCAGTAAATGAATAATTTTTAAGATTTTTAAGTTCATTTTTATTTATTTTTCCAGTATATCCTATTATATGAGCAAAAACAGATCCATTAGCATAATCTCTAACAGTATTTTCTTCAATTTTTATTCCCGAAAATTCATTTTGATTTTTTATTTTCACTTCAAGGGCAACTAAATTTGAATGATTGAGGTTTTCGTAAATTAAAATTATTGGTGTTTCGTTTTTTTCTATTTTTTCTTTTAAGTCTTCAAGAGAAATAGAATCTATAATTTCCGCAATTGTTTTTAAAATTTTTTGAGCTTTTGCTTCGTCTTTTGGGAAGTTTTTTCTATCTAAAATTAAATCAAAACTTGGTTTGTTCCAAACGAGCTGTTCAAAATTACTATCATAAATAACTCCTCTTTTGGGTTTAATTTGATACATTCTTAATCGGTTTTCTGATGCCCTTATGGACAAATGTTCATTTTCTATTATTTGAAGTTGAAAAGATTTAGCAAAAAAAACGAGCATTGTAATAGCAAAAATCGCATAAAGAAATATGGATGTGTTTTTTGAAAAAGGTATCTCCATTTTTTTTTCTGAAAATCCGAACTTTTTCTCTTTTTTTTGCGCCAAAGAATCCCAAAAAATTTCGTGGGGTTCTATTTCGTTTTCAGTCCTTTTTATTCTTAATTTTTTAAACCTTGTCATAAGTTTTTTAAATTAGAATGCGCACATATTTTTTAAGAATTATTTTAATAACAGCAACGGTTCCAAGTAAAATTAGAATATGGAAACCAATAAATTGGCTTGAAAAAATATCTAAGAAAAATCCACCCAAAATTGCTCCCAAGGTGCTATATTTTAACCAAAATTTTTCTTTATATAATTGTTCTGAAATTTTTTTATTTTCAAAAATACTTAGCAATAAAACAATTATAAAAATAAGATTTAGAGTTATGCCAGCAAAACTAAAATGAACTAAAAAACTAGATTGAAATAAAGATAAAAAATAAAAGACAAACAGCGCAATTAAAATTTTCTTAAAATTTTTAATAAGCATTTCTTATTATAAATATTTTTTGTATTTTTTTAATATTGAAAAATGGTAAAATTTCAGCTTGTTGAAATGGTTCGGTGTCGCTTTTTTTGACAGTTTTAATTTTGCCAACCAAAAGTCCTGAGGGAAAATTTCCGCCAAGCGCGCAAGTTATTATAATATCTTGTTCAAAAATTTTTTTATCTTGTGGAATACGAATAAAAGATAATGACGATTTTTCTCTGCCTTGAATAATTCCCGAAATTTTTTCTTCAGATGATGTCGCAAGAATTTCGCCAGAGAAAGTGCTTTCTTTATTAGAAATAAGCGCTACCCTAGAAAAGTCTTTATAAGCTTCGCTAATTTTTCCTAAAAGAACTTTTTCTTCCGTAATAACAACCATACCATTCAAGATTTTATCTTTGAGTCCCTTGTTAATTAAAATAGAATCTTGAGAAGTGTCTTTACTGGTTATGTCTGCTAAAATTAATTTAAATTCTTTCTCTAACTCAATATCTAACGCCTTTCTTAATGTTTCATTTTCTTTCACAAGCTCGTTTAGACTTGCGATCTCAGATAACAATCTATTATTTTCTTGTTTTAATTCTTGATTCTTGATTTTCAAATTTTTTATTTCGTAAATCGTTTCAAAAGATGTGTAAAATTTTTGTCCAGCGTTCCAAAAAGTTTTTTGGATTGGCGAAGAAATTAAATAAAACGAATTTTTTATTTGATTTTGGAAAAAATTCAAAAACGCAAAAAACACAATCGCAATGATTATGAATAAAGCTGTATTTCTCTGAGAAAAAGAATTTCTACGCATATTTTTATTTACATTTCTATTCATATCATTATATATCAAGGCACAAAAAAACAAAAGTTTCTCCTTGCGGGAGAAACTATCAATAAATAAATTATTGCGTTAAATTATGGTCACTATAAGAGAGCTACCTACTTTCGCGGTAAACCACTATCATCGGCCCTGAAAGATTTCACTTCTGTGTTCGGGATGGGAACAGGTGGAGCACTCTCAGTATAGCCCCCTTATAGTGACCACAATTTTAGATTGTTTTACGGATTTAGTCTTGTTGCAATACGTTGGTGTATTGCTTCGTGTTTTCATTGCAAAAATAATTATTAATTACTAGCCAAATTTACTTGGCCGATTAGTAGCGCTTGGCTTAACATTTTACAATGCTTATACCTGCGCCCTATCAAGGTCGTAGTCTTCGACCGGCCTCAAAAGAGTATTAATCTCGGAGCCTGCTTCGCGCTTAGATGCTTTCAGCGCTTATCAGTTCCCAACTTAGCTACCCAGCAATGCTCCTGGCGGAACAACTGGCACACCAGAGGTTAGTTCAGTCCGATCCTCTCGTACAAGGACCAACCCTCCTCAATACTCAACGCTTGCGGTAGATAGGGACCAACCTGTCTCACGACGGTCTGAACCCAGCTCGCGTAACTCTTTAATTGGCGAACAGCCAAACCCTTGGGAGCTGCTTCACCCCCAGGATGAGTTGAGCCGACATCGCTCTTCATCCGCTATTACTAGCAGTGTGGACTATATCTTCATCCTATTTAATCCTTAATGTTAAATAGGCGTTGGCGTATTATGGCAGTTTAAACCTGCCATCCTTTTCTATTTTTTGTATATGAAAGCATATTGTTTAGCACTTTCATAGATAGAAAAAAGTCTCTACGGGGTCAATTCCATATGGAACGACTTCCCACGATATTATCCATGCATTAAAATTGTTCTACTTCCACAATAATGAATGGACTTCATCGTTATTAGCCAAATTTTTGGTACAGTATTACTACTGTAGCACCCCGATTATGTCGGTATATAAAATTTGAGGTGCCGAACAGTGCCGTTGATGTGGACTCGCGGGCACTACTAGCCTGTTATCCCCGGGGTAACTTTTAGCTGATAATCTTCAGGTGTTCTACAAAAACCTGTCGGTTCACTAAGTTCTGCTTTCGCAACTGCGCGACATATCCGTCTTGCAGTAAAGCTGGCTTATGGCTTTGCCCGAATACTCCGATTTCCATCCGGAGCTAGCCAACCTTTAAACGCCTCCGTTACCTTTTAGGAGGCAAGCGCCCCACTTAAACTGACCACCTCCCACTGTTTCCCGTTTTAAGGCGAGATTAGTTTTGCCATTTTGAAAGATGGGTGTTTCATTGACGGCTCCTCCCGACCCGAAAGTCGAGACTCAAAGCCTACCCACTACACTACGCATTCAAAACAACAAGACAATGGGAAGCTACAGTAAAGCTCCCGGGGTCTTTCCGTCTAGCCGCAAGTAACCGGCATCTTTACCGGTATTGCATTTTCACCGAGCTCCTCGTTGAGACAGTTCCCAAGTCGTTAAACCATTCGTGCGGGCCGTAACTTACACGGCAAGGGATTACGCTACTTTAAGACGGTTATAGTTACCGCCGACGTTCACTGGCGCTTCACACAATCAGCATTACCGATAAATCGGTAACACCGTCGAGCTTAACGTTCCAGCACTGGTCAGGTCTCAGCCCCTATACATCCTCTTACGAGTTAAGCAGGGACCTGTGTTTTTGATAAACAGTCGCTTGGGATACTTTCGCTGCGACCCAATTACACCTCACTATGTTTAACGTTTAATTAGATTTTAAACGTAGTGAGGCATAATCGGGTAGTCCTTATTGCGAACTTACGGACACTTTTTTGCCGAGTTCCTTAACGAGGTTTCACTCGTTCACCTTGGCGCATTTACGCCTGCCTACCTGTGTTGGTTTACGGTACGGAACCTGTTAGATATTATACTTAAGACTTTTCTAGGAAGAGTGCTCTTTTAGATTTTCTTTCCCGTAGGAAAGAATTTTCGCAACACTTGAAATTCTTATGTTGAAAACGTAAATCCATTAATACGCCTAAATTATTACTCTCCGTCCTCTTAAGGTTATCTAACAAGTGGGCCGGAATATTAACCGGCTGTCCATCAGCTACCCCTTTCGGGTTCACCTAAGGACCGCCTAACCCTTGGTTGATTGTCATTGCCAAGGAAACCTAAGGCTTTCGGTGTTTCGAGATCTCATCGAAATTGCGGTTACTCATGCCAACATTCTCTCTCCCGTCCATTCCGCCCTGCCTTACAGCAAAGTTTCATTACGAACGGGATGCTCCCCTACCACACCATTGCAAAGCAATGGAGTCCTTATCTTCGGTACTGAGCTTTAGCCCCATAAATCTTCGGCGCAAAATTCCTTAGTTAGTAAGCTATTACGCACTTTTTAAAAGATAGCTGCTTCTAAGCTAACTTCCTAACTATCACAGGAATATTACATCCTTTAAAACACTTAGCTCTATCTTTCACGACAAGTCGCGAAAAATATTCCGATTAAAATCGAAAAAATTTAGGGACCTTAGATTAAGGTCTGGGCTGTTTCCCTCTTGACCACGAAGCTTAGCCCTCGTAGTCTGACTCCTCCGTATTAATCTTCCGGCATTCAGAGTTTGATTGGAATATCTAGGTAAAACCCGCGATAATCCATTCAGTGCTTTACCTCCGGAAGGTTTCGCGAAGGGCTAGTCCTAAAACTATTTCGGGGAGAACCAGCTATTACCAAGCTCGATTAGCTTTTTACTTCTTACCACAGCTCATCCCAGAGTATTGCACGGCTCAAGGGTTCGGGCTTCCTCTCGATTTTCATCGAGATTCACCCTGGCCATGGCAAGCTCGCTTGGCTTCGGGTCTTAAGCATACAACCATAGGCGCGCTATTAACACTCGCTTTCGCTATGACTCCGTCCCAAAAGGACTTAGTCGAGTTGTATACTTAAACTCGTTGGCTCATTCTTCAATAGGCACGCCATCATCCCGATAAATCGGGACTCTGACTCCTTGTAGGCATAATGGTTTCAGGTTCTATTTCACCACCCTAACAGGGTTACTTTTCACCTTTCCCTCACGGTACTGGTTCACTATCGGTGATATCGAGTATTTAGCATTGGCCAAGTAGTTTGGCCGGCTTCCCTCAGGGTTTTCGTTTCCCGAGGTACTCAAGAGAAATGACAAGAAGCGTGAAATTGTTTTCGTGTACAGGACTTTTACCTTTTATAGTATTCCTTTCCAGGAAATTTCCACTAACAATTTCATCTAAATGTTCTTCTTCGGTTGCCCGACGTCATCTTCTTACAACCCCCACTTAATAAATTAAGCAGGTTTGTGCTGTTCCCTTTTCGCTCGCCGCTACTAAGGGAATAATTTTTTTTCCTCCGGTTACTGAGATGTTTCACTTCTCCGGGTTAGCTGTCCTGATTTAAACCAGGACTAATTCCGAGGTTATCGGAATCGGGTTTCCCCATTCGGAAATCCACGGATCACAGGTTGCTACGCACCTACCCGTGGCTTTTCGCAGCGCCGCCACGTCCTTCATCGCCTCGATATCCCAAGGCATTCACCATTTGCCCATATATGCATTTTTTGGCTAGTAATTAATAATTACTTTATATGAGTTGAGAATGCTAAACAATATATAGAATATATTATTTCACACTCTCGTTTATTATTTGCAATTTATTTTGTCGTCATTATTCAGTTAACAATGAGCTACTATTATGATAAAACAAAAAATCGCTCAAGAAAGCGACTTTAAAGTTGCGAAAAAAATACGCCACTAAAAAGCTAACTGTCTTTTTGCTTAAATATATTTTTTGTTTTATTCATAACTCACTTTTCATTTTACTTATGAAAAATTTCTTGTCAAGTCCCCTGCCATTTGTCATTGTTATTCGCATAGGGATATATAAAATGGAACAAAAATTTTTTAAAATTAGTGGTGGATTATTGAGCGATGCGTTTAACAATTCCCTTGCCAGCCAATAGGCCTGTTGCTGCTGCGTTGACTATATCTCTGCTTAAACCAGCTCCGTCGCCAGCCACGAAAAGATTTTTAATACTGGTTTCCATATTTTTATTAACAAGAATTTTTCTTGAATAAAATTTTATTTCTGCTCCATAAAGAAAGGTAGAATCCGTAGCAACTCCTGGAATTACTTTATTAAGTTTTTCTAATCCTTCTATAATATTACTTATAATTCTACTCGGTAAAGCCATGGCCAAATCACCTGGCGTGACATCTTCTAAACTATGCTTAATTCCACTTCTCTTTAAGCGTTCAAAAGTTGACCTTCTTCCTTTTTTTAAATCGCCTAAGCGTTGAATGATTGGTTTTCCGCCTCCAAGCGTATTTGTAATTTTTGCTATGGACTCTCCATATTTACTAGTATCTTCCAAAGGATGCGTTAATTCTATGCTAGTTAAAAAAGCAAAATTAGTATTTTCAGATTTTTTATCTTTTAAGGAATGTCCGTTGACTCCTATAAAATCCCCGTAATTTTCCTTAACAACAAATCCCTGATGATTTGTGCAAAAAGTTCTAATAAGGTCTCCGCAATAACTTGTCCAGATATGAAATTTAGGATCTCTGTTAATTTTAGTTATTGGATTCATTACAACCGCAGGCACCTCAACTCGGACGCCAATATCTATTGGTCCATGTTTTGCGTCTATATTGTGCTTATTAACTATCTCATTAATCCATGACATACCCGCTCTTCCTGGCGCCATTAAAATAGATTTAGAATAAATTTTTTCTTCGGTTCCGTTTGCTTGAGAAAAAATTATTCCTCGGCATTCATTGTTTTCAATAATCAAATCTTTTACATTTGTTTCAGACATAAATTTCACGCCTTTGTTTTTTAAATAATCAGCAAACTGTTTTATTAATTCAGGAGTTTTATCTGATCCAATATGTCTTTGTTTTATTTTAATAAATTTAATGTCTGCGGAAGCTGCTTTATAATAAAGCCGTTCGTTTTCTTCATCACACATTCCATAACATTCTTCTGGAGCTCCAAATTTTAGAAAAACTTTGTCTACTGAATTAACCAAATCCCATGCATCGCTTTCTTTTTCCGTAAATTCAGAAAGGTTTCCGCCGATATCTGGTCTTAAATTTAAAGTGCCATCAGAGAATGTTCCAGAGCCCCCCACCCCAGACATTATGTCGCAAGGTTGGCAATTAGAACATTTTCCAGTCTTTTCCATAGGACAATTTCTTTTTTCAACTTCTTTCCCTTTTTCAACGACTAAAATATTGAATTCTGGATTTGTGTTTATCAATTCAAAAGCCGCAAACATCCCAGCTGGACCTGCCCCAATAATTATTGAGTCATATTTTTTTGTATCAAATTTTTTTGACATTTTTTTTGGAAAAAAATAGAAATTATTAGACATTTTTTTTGTATTCACAAATTCCCTTAAAGTCGCAGTATTGGCATTGCCATCCTGGCTTTGGATGAAATTTGCTAATTTTCATTTCTTCTATTTGTTTTAACATTTTTTCTTTTAATTTTTCTTTGTCTTTTTCGGTTGCTAAAAATGAAACTTTTTTATTGCCTTCTAAATAATGGTAGGTAAGTTTTGAAGGTTTTAATCCCAAAATATCTTCGCTGGCTATTTGGTAAATTGTTAATTGTTGTTTGTCTTGCGGGGTTAATTTTTCTTTCGCTTTTCCTGTTTTATAATCAATGATTTCGCAAGTCCCATCTTTTAAATCATCTATTCTATCTATTTTTCCGATTAAATTATGTCCTCCGATTTTTAGCTTAAACGCTTGTTCTATGGCCGGTTCATTGTTTATTATTTGAATTTGTGGTTTAATTTTCACAAAATCATTATAAAAAATTTTTAGAATTTTTTTACCAAGTTTTAGGTATTCCTGTTTTTGTTTTTTGTCTTCATACCAGTCATCAATCCATTCTTTTTTATAGATTTCTTTCAATTCCTCAAAATCTTTTAATGTTTTTTTTGCTTTGCCTTGTTTTTTTTCGTCTGTAAAGCCGAATAAATTCCCTTGATTAATTGCTTCTTTCTTTACTATTAAGCCAACGAATTTTTCTAATGTGTTGTGTATTGTTTTTCCAAAACTAAACACCGCTTTTCCTCCTATCGGAATTTTTAAAATATGAGAAAATTTATATTGCAAGGGGCATTTGTCAAAAGCCGCAAGCTGGCTATAAGAAAAGTGTCCAGGCAGATTATTGCCAATAAATGAATTGGTAGCTTTATTATATGGTTTGCGTGAAATAGGATTTTTTGCGAGAATTTTACTGTTTATTGTTTGCGTTGTTTCAATTGATTTTGCTTGTTTTGTATTTTTGCCTTTTGCTTTTGTTTCCTCTTTTGTTATTTCGCATTCGTTAAGAAAACGAGATTGTTTCTTTTTTCTAACGCCTCCGTAATCGTCAGCTAAAGTGAAAAATAATCCTTTTTTGGCGCGTGTCATTGCTACATAAAATAACCTTCTTTCTTCTTGTAGGTGTGCGTCCCCTTCTGGTGCCACCTCTTTAATTAGTTTTTCGGGAATTCCTATTGGGTCTTTTTTTTCAATTGTTGGGAAACGCCTATCAACAAGACTTACTAAAAAAACATATTTAAATTCCAGCCCCTTTGCTGAATGAACGGTCATAATTTTTATTGTTTCGGGTCCGCTTTCTGGGTCAAATTTTAAAGATCCTTGTTCTCCGCATTCTAATTCCATTCTTAATTCTTCCATAAAATTAGCTAAGCATGGATCAATTTCTGTTTCCTCAAATTTTTTAATCTTTTCGTAAAATTGATTTATAAGTGTTGTTCTTTCTCTTATTACGCTTTCATTTTCTTTTGTTACTAAATAATCTAAATAACCAGAATCTTTTAAAAATTTTACAAAAATTTCGCTCAAATTTTTTTTTTGAACTTCAACGGAGTGTTTTTTAATTAAGCTTAAAATAAAATTAATTTTAGTTGTGCCTTCTTGAGAAATGTTGGGAATTAAAGATGTTTGACATAATGTTTCATAAACTGTTTGTCCGTGTTGATGGGCGTATTGCGTAATTTTAGCGATGTCTTCAAAAGAAATTTTAAGACAAGGCAAATTTAAAATTCTATAAACAGAAGAATTTTCATAATAATTATTGAGCAATTTGAAATAAGAAATTATATCTAAAATTAATGGTTTAGAATATAGTCCTTGAGCCGCTAAAAATTTATATGGGATATTTTCTCTTTCCATTGCTCGCGCAAATAAATTTGCTACACTGTTTGTTCTGGCTAAAATAGCGAAATCATTTAAGCTTGTTTCTTTGTCTTGATTTAAAAGCGTTTTGATTTTAGTTGCTACTCCTCTCAACTCCTGCATTGAAGTTTTGTAATGACAGCATTCAACAATGCCATTTTCTTTATTTGCGGCTTTTAATTTTTTATTTATTTTTTTAAAATTTGTTAAATTTACTCCTTTGTTTTTTGCTTGTTTAGAAATTTCAGCAACTTCGTTCATTTGGTATTCTAATCTATTAGGATTATTTAATTGAATAAATTTATAAGCTAAATCAAGAATGTTTTGTGTTGAGCGATAGTTATTCGTTAAAATTATTTCTTTAGTTTTTGGATAATTTTTTCTAAATTGCAGGACATTGTTAAAAGAAGCTCCTCTAAATCTATAAATCGCTTGATCATCGTCAGCGCAAATGGTTAAATTGTTTTTTGGACGAGCTAATAATTTTATTAATTCGTATTGGCACCAATTTGTATCTTGGAATTCGTCAATTAAAATATATTTAAATTGTTTTCTGTATTTTTCTAAGATTATTGGTCTTTTTTCAAACAATTTTAAGCAATAGCTTATCAAATCACCAAAATTTAAAGCATTATTTTCCAATAAAAGTTTTTGAAAAGTAAAATATGCCTCCGCAACCTCTTTTATTCTATTTGTTTCTTCTTGTTTTAGAATTAAATCTTTTTTATCTTCTTCTTTTATAAACTTACTTGTTGTTGATATTTTATCTAAATTTAAACGCAAGTCATCGCTGTATTCTAAATATTTTTCAGGATAAATTCCCTCGTCTTTGCATTTAGAAAAATGTTCAATTAAAACACGAATAAATTTTGACGGATTGCTTAATGGTCTATAATAATCTAAATTAAATTTATCAAAATTTTGGCGGAATAAAAGCCACTCGTTTGTTGGGTTTAAAAGTTTAAAATCTGTCGCAAGCCCAATGTCCAGTCCATGCGTTTTAAGAATTCTTTCACAGAAAGAATGGAAGGTTGAAATCCAAAGATCTGTATAACCGTAGGGCAATAATCTATCCACGCGTTCTTCCATTTCTTCGGCGGCCTTATCTGTAAAGGTTAATGCTAAAATTTCTTCTGGTTTAGCTTTTTTTGATTTTATAAGTTCAAGTATGCGTCTAGTAATTACTGTTGTTTTTCCTGTGCCAGCTCCAGCCACAATTAAAAGCGGTCCTTTATCAAAAGTAACCGCTTCTTTTTGCTCTTTATTAAGATTTGCTGTTGTATTTTTCATCGGTGTTTTATATTAATTTTTTTTTCGCCAAAATCGGTAGAATGCTTAAAATTTTTATGTCTATTTTAGTATTTTGTGACGAATTTAAAATAAAATTAACCAATTTATTTAATGGAACCTTGATTATTTCAATTTCTTCAGCGTCTTCTGTGTCTGGCTTGGCAATCAATTCTGCTTCTGGGGCAAAATAAAGGCTCATTTCTTCTTTGGCAGTTCCAGATAAGACTGGTCCCTTAAAAATAAATGTCATTTTTTTAGACATATATCCTGTTTCTTCTAACAATTCTCTTTCAGCTGTTTTAATTTCGCTCTCCCCTTTTTTGTCGCAAAGTCCAGCCGGCAATTCTATTATATAATCTTCAAACGGAACACGATAATTTTTTTCAAGAATTATTTCTTTGTTTTTTGTTAAAGCAAAAATAGCCACAAATGTTGTGCTAATAGTTTTTCTCTCAACATATTCCCAGTATTCTGTTTTTCCTTTTAGCGTTTTAAAATATCTTTTTTTGAATTTTAGATATTTTCCATCAAACGCTGTTTCAGTTTTCAAAATTTCCATAATTATTGCTTATAAGGTAACAGGTTTATTATTGTAAGAAGCCGGAAATGATTAGGTTAATTGCCTGCTTCTCGGTTAATCCCCTCATTCTTAAATAAGTCAATTCTTCTTGAGAAATTTTTCCTATTGAAGCTTCGTGAGTTATTTGAGCTTTTTTGTTCTCACATAAAAGTTCTGGCGTTAAGGAGATGCTTGAATTATTATCAAGCAATATTCCTTGGCAATCCAAATGACCTTTGCCCTCAGCTTGAGCTAAAACTTTAGAACAAGCAGAGATTTTGCTATTATTCCTACCAACTAATCTCAGCTTTATTATTCCAGAACTTCCCTTCTCTTTTAACGATAATGTTTCTTTGATGTTTGTTTCTCCGTGTTCACAATCAGCCATCAAGACTACTTTCGCTGTGGCATTTTCAAATATATTAAGAGTGGTCTTTATTCTAAGTTTTTGCGGAGAAGAAAAGGATTTGTAAGTGTAATTCAGTTTGGAATTTTTTTCTAAAAAAAAGTCATAATTTGTTTCTACTATATCTTTTTCTTTCCAAGAATGGGTGTGGTTATATTTAAGTGTGGCATTTTCTTTTAATACGATTTTTCCTGTTGCTTGATGAATTCCAGATAGGTCTTTTTTTAAAGAATTACAATTTCCTTCAATTTTTGCTTTTACGCCCTTTTCCAGAACAAGAAGATTTTCAAGTTTTTGTTTTGTGTTTTTATTGGCAATACTTACGCAAGTAGAAAAGGTTTTTTTTGATTGTTTTTTTATCCAAATAAAATAACCTTGTTTTGGTTTTTGTTTAAAATATTTTTTTACCCAGTTATATTTTTGCCAAGCTTTATTTATTGGTAAAATTTCTGCTTCATCCATTAAACAGATTTGTTTAATTCTATTGTCTATCTGCCAATAAACATTTTCTGCATTTTTCATAGTCGTGTTTTTTAATTGTTGCGAGAGTTTTTTTATGACCCTTTTCTTTACAAATAATTTTACCACACACCATAACACTAGTAAAATCAGGTTTTAGAAATTTCAAAATTTCTCCAGAATGCGTTATTAGTAAAACCGCAATATTTTTTGCGACAAATTCTTTTTTAATTATTTTTGCGGCAATTTCTAATTTTTTAATATCCAAACCAGAATCAATTTCATCAAAAATTACTATTTTGGGGTTTAGAAATAAAACTTGGAATAATTCTGACATCTTTTTTTCTCCACCCGAAAAATCAACATTAATTTCTCTCTCTAAAAATTCTTGAGTCCACGGAAATCTCTTTTTTGTTTTTAGCGTTGTTTTAAAAAGTTGAGAAAATTTAACCCCTTTCACGGAAGGCGGGTTTTGCCATGTTAAAGCAATGCCTAATTTTACTCTTTTTTCTGGAGCAAAATTAGCGATACTTTTTCCCTTAAAAAGGATTTTGCCTTCAATGATTTTATATTTTGGGTTGCCAGAAATTATTTGCGCTAAACTACTTTTACCACAGGCGTTTGGACCTAAAAGCGCGCAGACTTCTCCTTGTTTTATTTCTAAATTAACCCCCATTAGAACGGCTTTTTCGTTCGCCCGAGCTTTTAAATTTTTTATTTCTAAAAGGTTCATTGTCTTTAAATATTTATATCAAAAATTTTGTTTCTTTCTCTGAAGCCCTTAATCATTCTAATTTTTTTCACGGGAATTTTGAAATACAAAGATAGGGCTTTAATTATGGCTTTATTTGCCATTCCCTGTAATGGTGGCTCTTTTATTTTAATTTCAAAACTATCTTCTTCTTTTTTGATTATTTCTTCTTTGTTTGAGCTTGGAAACGCCTTGATTTTTATTAGCATATTGTTTGAGATGATTGTAAAAATTTTTTCTACTACAATTTCATATTTTTGGCTACAACTTCGTCAGGCTGTGTAAAAGGATTTTCTCCGTAGCGATGCTACGGTTCAAATCCTTTTACTTGCCTTTTTTGTTTTTCTCAAAAATTTGAAATTTCGTTACGGAAGAATTTTGACAATTATCTCTGTTTAAAATCTTTTTATCTCTAAAATTATAGACGGCCTGTTTTTTATTTTTCCTTTGTCAAAATAAAAATCTATTTTATTTCCAAAATATTTTTTTGCCTGTTTTATTGTTTCAGATGGGGGCATTCCAGTTAAATTTGCGCTTGGAGCTACCAGCGGCCCAGTTTTTGAAAGCAATTTTTTAAGCCATAAATCTTTGGGCATTCTGAAAGCTAAGCTATTTTTATTTTTATGTAAATAAGAAAATTTTTTATTTGGGCATTCTAATATAATGCTTGTTTTCGCGAAGAATATTTTTTTCAAAAATGCAATTCTTTTTTTGTCTAATTTTATGCCAAATAATTTTAGGTCTTTTAATGATGAAATTAAGATTATAAATGGTTTGTTTTTTTCTCTTTGTTTGATTTTGTAAATTTTTTCAATCGCTTTTTTAGAAAACGCTGAACCAACCAATCCATAGATTGTATCTGTTGGTAAAATTCCAATTCCATCTTTTTTCAAAATTTTTTCTATCTCTAAAATCGTCATATTATTCAGCTTTTATTATAGGCCGAATCCTGGCATTTGTGACATTTTTTGAGCAGCGATAAATTGAACTTTTTTCATTGCTTCATTAATGCAGTCCTTAACAATTTTTTCTTGTTCTTCTTTCCCCAATTCTGAGTTAAGCTGGACTTCTTCAATTTCCATTTTGCCATTGACTACAATTTTAACTCCTTGTTTTTCAACTTCTGCCCGTTCGTTTTTTAAAGAATCTTGCAATTCTTTAAGCTGTTTCATTTGTTTTAATTTTTCAAACATGATTTTTATTTACGATTAATTATTAATTATTGATTATCTAAATATATTTTTTTATTTTTATAGCAATCAATAGCTATTTGTGTTGGCCAAAATAATGGTTTTGGCAATGTGTCTAATTTATACCAATCCCAGCCTTCGCATTTATCTGGTTCAAGTATTTTTGGTTCGCCATTTTTATGGTCGGCAATTAAACCAATGTGGACATAATGTTTTGGATTAAATTTTTTAATATTTGATAAAAGTTGAAATTTGATATTTTTAACTTTAATTCCAGTTTCTTCCTTAATTTCTCTTATAGCACACTCTTCAAAATTTTCCATATAATCTAAATGACCACCAGGGAAAGCGTAATCTCCTTGTCCATGAGATCCTTTTCTTTTGCCAAGCAAAATTTTATTTTTTCTAAAGATCATTATTCCTATTCCAACTAAGGGAATTCTTTTCGCCATAATTATTTATCTGTTTATAACTTTTGGAATAAATTTGAAAATATCGCTAGCTAAAACTCCTTCTCCGTATTCTTTGGTTGCCAATTCCCCAGCTTTGCCGTTAATATAGGCCGCTGTTTCCGCTGCTTCAAAGGGTTCAACGCCTCGGGCCAAAAGTGTTCCGCAAATTCCAGCCAATGTGTCGCCAAATCCACCCTTTGTCATATACGGTGAACCTGTTTTATTTATGGTGGTTTTTTCTCCGTTAGAAATAATATCAATATGCCCTTTTAATAAAATAGTTGCTCCCAAATTTTTTGCCAATTTTTCTGTTTTTTCTTTTCTGTCTTTTTCATCGGGATTTACATTTTCGCCAGATAAAATTTTAAATTCTTCAATATGGGGCGTTAAAATTATTTGTTTTCCTTTTAATATGTCTTTGTTTTGGGTTACAGCTCTAATAGCTTCAGCGTCAATAACCATTGGCAAATTAACTTTTTTAATTATTTCTCCTATCGCCTTATATGTTTTGGGCTCACGTGCTAATCCTCCGCCTATAATTAAAGAATTAAATTTTTTTGATAAAGAAACGATTTTATTAATATGTTTTGGCAATAAATCATTATCTAATGGGCGCGCGATAATATCTGGCGAAAAACTTGCTGCAATATTTGCTGTGCGTTCACGACAAATAATAGTTGTTAAGTCAGCTCCACTTCGCAAAGCAGCCATAGCGTTAAAAATTGGCGAGCCAGAATAAATCCTACCGCCTGCGACAATTAAAATATAACCGAAATCTCCCTTGTGTTGCCAATCGTTCCTTTTCGTGTAAATTTTTTTTAAGTTCATAAAGCAAAATTTATTTAGTTAATTCGTTTAATGCTTTAAGTAAGTTTTCCAAATTAATATTGTATTGTTTGCAAATTTGTCCAAGAGTTAATTCGTGCATTTCAAGTTGCGCCATTGGACAATGTAAGCATGGCAATTCATATTCTTCTAAAATTTTTTCTGCGCCATTATGTTCTAAAATTTTAGCAAGTGTTGTGTCTTTCGTAATTTTATTCTCCATAGTATTGTTTTGTGTTTGTTTTTAAATAGATGTTAATAAATAATAAGATCCTAAAGATATTAAAATGATAGCTCCAATTAAAGTAGCATATGTGATAAATTTTTGTGAAGTAAGCCAAAGTTTCATCGTAAATACGGCTACTAAAAATACGATAAATTCGTCTATCATATAGAAAAGCACGAACAATGCTATAAACAGCGTATATTGAAGAGAAGATAGGTCTGCCTGAGCTAAAATTCCAGTATAAATAACGGGTGTTATTGCTGAACAGGGAAATTCTGTAATTGTTATCAGAATAGCAAAAGCTAAAGTTGCTCCAATAATTGTGAAAGTATTTTTAGGATTTTTAAATATTTTTTGGATGTTTGAGGTAAGTTTTGAAGTTATTCCTTCCGTTGGATTCATTGCGCAAACAACGCCACGTTTTTGGAATTTTAAAAATTGCTTGAAAAAATATAATCCTCCAGATATTGCTATTACGCCAATTAATATGTGCATAAACTTAATGTAGGCGCCAAGCAAAGAGAAGAGCTGATACCATAGTATCATCAAAAGACCATAAGTTATCGCTGAAGTTATAATAAATATTCCTCCAAATAATAAGGTTTTTTTCTTTGAACGAAATGCGAGCACCATTCCCAATATGAAAACAAGAGCACCAAGAGAACACACATTAAATCCATCTAATGTTCCCAAAATAATAGTTAAAACTGGTAAAGAGTATCTTTCGGCATCAACTTCTCCTAAAATAGGGATATGAATTTTTTCTTTTTCTTTTTCTTTTTCAATCGTTTGTTTTAATTGTCTTTTGATTGAATCTTCAATTTCTATCCCAGTTGTTTCTACTTTGTTAAATCCTAAAATAAAATCTTCGTTAATAAAGGTCATTGGTATGGATCCTAAGTATTTTTTAACATCGTGTTTTACGCAAAGACTTGTTAGTAATTTTCTGCTTTCTAAATCGTTAATAGAATAATAATTAATTTTAACTTCTGGATATTTTTGTTCAAGAATATTCAAAAAATTTTGTTCATCAGCACAGTGCGGACAGCCATTTCCATAAAAAAAATCAATCTCTACTGTTTTTTGAGCAAAAACAAAACAAGGAATTAAAAATAAGCCCAAAATAATAGAAAAAAACAATTTTTTGTTTAAAAAACTATCGATAGTCATTTATGGATTATTATGATTATTTAACAATTTTAATATACCACAGAATTGTTAATATGAACAGTTTGAATTTTGTGAATTTTAAAAAATTTTGCAAAATAAAAAGGCAAATTTCTTTGCCTAACTTTATATTTTTTTTGGATATTATTATCCGAATTCTATGCCCGCTTGTGGGGTTGATGGTTTGGTCATCTGTTGTGGCACTTGGCCATTCATTATTTCTTTTATTGCCCTTTCTACTTGTTCGTTTGCATAAAAGGCGTAGGTGTACTTGTTTTCGCTTGTTTGTTTCTTGAAAAATCTTGGGACTATCTCTTCTGGAAGAGATAATGCGTTACGAAGAATTAAAAGATTCTTCAGGGCGAGATCGGTTACATGATGTGTTCCATTCTTTATTTGCTCTATCAGAGCCATTCTGATGAAAAAATCCTTTTCCGCTTTTACATTTTCAATTTGCTTTTTTGTTCCTTCCAGCATTTCTTCCAGCATTTCTTCATTCGTTGTTTTTATGCCCTGAGCAAATTCTTCTTTGTTAATCTCTTCGCCAATATACATCTTAACCATTGCGTCCTTTTGTTTATTCATCGCCTCTGCCATCTCGGTATTTATGTCTTTCATGTTATTTTCTGCCATTTTTTATCACCTTTTTATTTTAATTTACTGTATTATTATAATAAATCTTTTTTATAGTTTTGTCAATAGTTTGTGGCTATAATTTATAAAAAATTATGACTGTGAATTTTAATTATTTTGGACGTTTTAACTAATTGGATCGTGCGTTTTAATTTATTAATATGATATTAGTATAAAAAATACAAAGAGGTTATTAAAAATAACCTCTTTGTATTTTATTCGTGCTGTAATCTTTTGTTTATTTCTTGATTTTTTTTTGTAAATCTCGTAAGATTTCAGCTGCCACATCTTTTCCTCCAAATCCAAAAGCCAATCCACCCGCTATCACCAAGAATGCAACGATGCCAGTAAACAATGTAAGCATCAATGCTGAAGCAATTCCAAGTTGTATTAGAATGGCGGAAATAGCAAATATCCAAATTGACCATTTTACAATTATAGCAACCATATTGCTATATCCTATTTTTATTCCTTCTACTCCTGCTCTTGCTATTTTTTCTGCGATGTCAGCAATAATTACGGTTGTAACAAAAATTAAGGTTGCAATTGCTACATTCGGAAGATAGTTAAGAATGTTTGTCAGAAAATTTGCAAATTGTTTTAGGCCTAAAATATCTACAGCCGCTAACAAGAAAACAATGAATAAGATCCATTTGAAAATAGCGCCTATGAAATTTGTTGCATCAACTTTAATTTCGGCTTTATCAAATGTGGATTTCCATCCCGCTTTTTCAAGAAATTGGTTAAATTTTATTTTTTCTAAAATTTTAGCAATTAACTTGCCTATTCCAACGGAAATAAACCAACCAACGGTCAACATAATAATCGCTCCAACAATAGTGGGGATAAATTCTATCAATCCCGCTAAAAGATTTTGAAACGCTTCTTGTGTTGTAACTAACCAGTTTGAATTAATCATAATTTTAAAATTGTTTTTATATTATTTTAATTTGATCCGACCTTTGTTAAAAAGTTTATTTTATTATAGCATATAATAAAAAGATTTGTGCTGTGGATAACTTTTTTAATAAAAAATCGCCCAATTCATTTGTTGGGGCGATTTTTATGCTGGTGTTTGACAGATAAGGTTAGAACTTATTATCAAGAAAGGTTTGGATTTTGTCCACAAGCATTACTAAATTGATTTCAAAAATTTTGGATTTTTTTATAAATTTGTCCGCCGAGCCCTGTGGGGGCAAGGCGGTTAAATTTATTATTGTGGACCGTGCCAGATTCGAACTGGCGACCTCCTCGTTGCAAACGAGGCGCTCTACCAACTGAGCCAACGGCCCTTTTAAAATTATCCTTGTTGGGTAAAGAAGGATATGCTCGGTGTCCAAAAAATCTTTGGTTAGGTAAAGAAGGAATCGAACCTTCGACCTCTGCTTTATGACCTCTCGCTATGCTCGGTGTCCAAAAAATCTTTGGTGGGCGGAGAAGGAATCGAACCTTCGACCTCTGCTTTATCAGAGCAGCGTTCTAGCCGCTGAACTACCCGCCCACCAAAAATTTTATTGTGCAGAGCAGCGTTCTAGCCGCTGAACTACCCGCTCAAATACTATTTTTTTTTGGGCTTTGTCTTTTTCTTTATAACTTTTTTTTCGCTTTTGTTGTTGGTCGTATTTTTATTTTCTTTTTAGGTTTCGCTTTCTTTATCTTTTTTATTTTTTTTGCTTGACTAAAGTTTTCAGCTATTAAATCGGGAATCGCTTTTTTAAAATTGTTCAAGTCAATTTTTATTGACCATCTATGGTCTCCACTATTAACAACAATCTCTCGTTCTTTTAGTAGTGTTTTTTCTATAAATACTGGCAGTTTCCATAGTTTTCCAAAAGGAGGTATTGCTCCGAGTTTTATGCCTTTTATATTTTTCTTTATCCATAATTCTGTCGCAAAGTCAATGGTTTTTGCTATTTTCCCTCCAGTTTTCTTTTGTTCGTTGTTTAATATTTTTTTAAATTTTATTTTATCTAAATTTTTATTAGCGGGAATTAAAACTAAATTATATGTTTTGTCTGTTTTTACTATCAATGTTTTACAGATAGTTTTTTCAGGCACTTTTAGCGTGGCTGCTTTATCGTAAGCAGTATAAACAATTTTATGCTTTGCCAAATCGTATTTAATCTTTGACTTGTTTAAATAATTAAGTATTTTTGCTGGAATAGCCATTACATATATTCTATAAGATATTTTAATTTTTGTAAATAAATAACCCAGCTTCTGCCGGGTATTTTTAAATTTTGTTATCATCGCTGTTGGCTATTCTTGAAACATTTGTTTTGCGGCCGCCTCATCCATTTCAGCGCCTTCTATGTCGTTCTTTTGTTTTTTTATAACTGCGCGCTTTTCATAGGCGTTTTTAAGGATTGCCCAATCTGTAGAAGTCCTTATTGTTTGCGTTAGCATATATTCCTCATCCATTGAGTATCTTATTATTTTCATTTTTTATTTTTCACCTCCTATTTTTATGCAAAAAAAGAATGATTAATTTTTAAGGTTCAATTCCGTCTCTTGCATCGTATATTTTATTCTCAACCGTTTTTATGTGCGTTACTTGATCAACGGGGTAATCTTCTAATGCTTGATGCAACCATCTTATGGCTGATAAAGCAAGATAGTATCTCTTTTCCGATTCATTGCTTTCTTCATTTCTTAGCATTAAAAAGCATGTTCCGGCATTATGAGCTAAGTGACCAGCAATAAGGGTTTTTTTGTTAATTAAGGCATAATGGTTTAAAAAAATTCTTTTTGCGGCTAATGGGTCAGTTTTTCGGACTTCAATTCCATACGAGTTTCCCAATTCCCCGATTAGGTTTCTTTTTTCTTTCCAATTGGAAGCTTGATCTTCTATAATTTTGTTTCCAAAATTATATAGAAGTTCAATGTCTTCGCCCGGAAGCAACATTATGCCTTTTATGGCAGATATTTTTATTTCTACATCTATGTCGCCCGAGATATTTATAACCGTCTCCCAATCTTGTCTTGCCGACATATACATTATTTCTTTCGGTATTTTATCTTCTGTTTTAAAAGCGATATATCTTTTAGCTCGTGCCCTTCTGTTAAAAGCTTTTGCAAAATTTTTTGGCATTTTTGCGAAAAATATTGCAAAATCCGCCATTTTGCGAGACGCAACATAATCTCCATTTTTATACTCTTTGTCCGCAACATCCATCCATTTTTCAAATTCGTCCATTTTTTCTCTCCTTATTCTGTTTTTAAGGTATGATATAATATAACACAGGTTGCAATTTTGTGTCAAGTGATGTATCCTGAAAATATATAATAATATATGATTATATGATAAAAAAAATGCGTACAATTTTGTTTTCCCTTTGTGTGTTTTTTCTTTTTTTAGGAGCGCCAGTGATAATTTTGTATTCTTGTGGATATCGCTTTGATTTTGATTTGTCAACAGCTAAAATAAAAATTGTCAAAACTGGAGGATTTTATTGCAAGGTTATACCAAAAAATGTTGAAATTCACTTCAATGGTAAATTTAAAGAAAAAACAGATTTTTTCTTTGATTCAGTGTTTATTAAAAACCTTTTGCCCATAGCTTATGATATAGAGATAAGCAAACAGGGACATTATTCTTGGAAAAAATCTTTAGAAATAGAAGCTCAATTGGTTACTGAAGCAAAAAATGTTATTTTAATTCCACAAAATCCTGAGTTTACTGTTTTAAAAGATAATACAGAAAATTTTTGGTTTTTACCAAATCAAAAAAAACTAATTATCAAAAAGACAGAAGAACAAAATAATTGGGTTTTAGAAATTTTAAATTTAGAAAAAAATAACCAAAAAATTCTTTTAAGCGAAGAAAATATATTAAATAATTCTTTGTTTCAGGAAATCTCTGCATCTTCTTTTCCAAAATTAAGCAATAAAAATATAGAATTATTAGATTTAAAATTTTCTTCTAATTCAGAAAAGGCTTTATTGGAAACTCTTTGGCCTTTTGCAAATTCATCATCTGGCAAGGTAATGCATCTTGTTTTAGAAATAGATGACCCTTCTTCTATCGTGTTTTTAGATTTTTTAGATTCAGATGCAAAAGATTTTTCTTTTAACGCTCAGGATTCCGAAAAAATATTTTTTACTAAATTCGTGACAACCACAGAGCAGGGTAAAAATAATAATTTTCTTTTCAGCGTTGACTACAATAAAAAAGAAATTTCAGAATCAATCCTGAGCGATTTAATAGCATATAAAAGCGTTGACGATGGTCTATATTGGTTATCTGATCAAGGGTTTCTTTTAAAGAGCGATTCTATTACTGGAAAGATTTTAGAAAGTTTTAACTTAGAGCCATTAGCCGTTGAATCGAAGGCGAATTATGCAATAAACAATGTTGCCAACAGGATATTGATTAAAGAAAACAATGTTTTATATTTTTTGGATGAAAGTTTAAAAAAGTTTAAAAAAATCTCTGAATTTGTCAGAGATGTAAAGCTTTCTCCAGATAATAAAAAAATTGTTTTTTTGAACAATTTTGAATTGTGGGTTTTCTTTTTTGAAGAAGAAAATGGTCAACCTAAAAGACAGGCACAAGAGAAAGTGTTTTTAACACGATTTTCTGAAAAAATAGGAGATTGTTTTTGGTTCGGAGATCATTATTTGGTATTTAGTGTTGGAGATAAAATAAAAATTGCTGAAATTGACGATAGGAGTGGAATTAATATGTATAATTTGGCTGAGTTTAAAAATTTAGAAATGTTTTTTAATTCAAATAATAAAAGAATATATATATTAAGCGATCAAAGTTTATACAATTCAAAAGAATTTATTTTTTAATCTAATAATCTATTGTATTTAGTTAAGAACTAAAAAGATTTTTGATCCTTTATTTTTTTTGATCTATTTTTGCTTTGCGAACTCCAGCCATCATATAATTCCCATAAACTCCCATAGAAATATCGCCTTTATGACATCCCTTGTCAAGCAATTTTTCTCTCATCTCCCATGCCCTATCTGAATCAAGACCAGCCAAACCCCTGGCTATATAGCCCTTGCCCGCTCCTTGCTCAAGCAATTTTTCTCTCATCTCCCATGCCCTATCTGAATCAAGACCAGCCAAACTTTTAGCTATGGAATCTCTGCGCTTTTCCTTTTTAGACATTTTTTCTCTCATCTCCCATGCCTTGTCAGATTTAAGACCAATTAAGCTTTCAATAATATAATTTTTGTTTGTTCCTAATTCAAGCAATTTTTTTCTCATCTCCCATGCCTTGTCAGATTTAAGACCAGATAGACCCATAGCGATTGAGCTTTTGTCAGATCCCTTATCAAGAAATTTTTTTCTCATCTTCCACGCTTTATCTGAATCAAGACCAGCCAAACTTCTAGATAAATAGCCCGTATTTGTTCCTAATTTAAGCAATCTTTTTCTCATCTCCCATGCCTTGTCAGATTTAAGACCAGCTAAACCTTCGGCTATATTGCCTTTGTGCGTTTCCAATTTAAGCAATTTTTCTCTCATCTCCCACGCTTTATCTGAATCAAGACCAGCCAAACCTTGAGCTATATAGCCCTTATCTGTTTTTTGCTCAAGCAATTTTTCTCTCATCTCCCACGCCCTATTTGAATCAAGACCAGCCAAACTTTTAGCTATCCAATCATTATTCCCTTCTTTGTTGGCGAGATTCTCTATAAAGTCCAGAGATTTTTTTTGAAATTTTTCATTGGTCTCTAATTTTTTTCTTGTGTCTTTTGATTCAATTTTTAATTTTTCTTGTTTTGACATTGTTAAAATAATAATATTTATTATATTAATTATACTTTAGTCTTTTATTTTGGTCAATTTTAAGTTTTATGTAATACAAAAGGAGTCTGATGTAAATTTTTTGATAAAAAGGGCGTAGACTATCATAATTTAGCAAAAAAACAACCCTGTTTCTCCATAAAGAGGTGAGCAGGGTTGTTTATGGGCACATATTAAGTTTTTATCGTTTTTGCCACTGGGGAGCTCTTCTTGCTCTCTTAAGTCCAAATTTTTTCCTTTCTCTCATTCTTGAATCCCTAGTTAAATATCCAACCTTTCTTAATCTTTTTTGAAAATCTGAATTAAATTGAATAAGTATTCTAGCTGTTCCGTGTCTTATTGCCTCTGCTTGACCCGTCATTCCCCCGCCTTTCACTTTAACTATTATTTTAAATCTATCTAAGCATTTCATTTTTTGCAAAGAAGCAACGGCTGATTGTTGAAGATCGGCAGTTTGAAAATATTTTTTATATGGTTTGCCATTGACTGAAAATTCTTTGTCTCCTCGTGTCCAAAGTCTAATTCGCGCAACTGATGTTTTCCTTCTGCCTATTGCCTCATAATATTGGTTTGATTTAGTATCTTCTATTTTAGTTTTTTTAATACCAACATCTTCTTTTGATTTAGAATCTTGCTTTTTTTTAACAATAGGTTCTTCAATTTTTTTAATTTCTTCTATTGGTTCTACCGCGTTTTTTTTCTTTTGAATTTTGGTTTTTTTTGGCAAAGATTTAGATTTTATTGTGGTTTTCTTTATTGGCATAACTATTTAATTTGAAGTCGTTTTATTATTTTAGCTCTCAATTTATTTTTAGGCAACATTCCATATACGGCTTTTCTTAAAACTTCGGCTGGGTTTTCTTCAAAAAGAGTTTTAAGGGGTTTCTCTTTTATTCCTCCAAGGTATCCAGAATGGTGGTAATAAATTTTATTTTCAAGTTTTTTGCCTGTTAACTTTACTTCTTTTATATTTTTAACAATAACAACACCTCCAATATCTTTATTTGGAGCAAAGTCTGGTTTATCTTTGCCACGCAAAAGTATGGCAATTCTTGTTGCCATGCGTCCAAGGGGTCTGTTGGTAGCGTCAATTGTATAAGGTTTGCGTTCCATGGTTTTATTGATTCTATAAATCTATTTAACTAATTCTATTATTGCCATATTTGCTCCATCGCCTTTTCTGGCACCAAGTTTAATAATTCTTGTATATCCTCCGTTTCTTTCTTTATATCTAGGGGCAATTTCTTCAACGGCTTTTTTAACAAGCTTTTGAGAAAAAATAGTGGCTAATTTTCTTCTTGAGGCGATGTTATTATTTTTAGCTTGGGTTATGAGTTTTTCTACAAAAACAGACACCTCTTTCGCTTTTGCTTCAGTGGTTTTAATTTTTTCATTTAAAATAATCGCCCTTGCTAATGATTTTAACAATGCTTTTCTTGGATCTGCCTTCCTTCCAAATTTTCGTCCTGTTTTGCGTTTTCGCATAATGCTTAACTTAATTTATTAATTATTTTTTCTTTTTTGTTTCTTTTGTCTTTGTTTTAATTGATTTTTCTTTTTTTTCTTTTTTTTCTTTTTTTTCTTTTTTTTCTTTTTTTTCTTTTGTTTCGGTTGTTTTTATTGTTTTCGTCTTTTCTTTCGTGGCATCAAATAATAAAGAAAAATGTTGAATTAAAATTTCTGACGCCCGAACAAAAGCTTCTTGTGGGCCAATCGTTCCGTCTGTCTCAATTTCTAAATTTAATTTATCAAAATCTGTTCGTTCTCCAACCCTCATATTTTCAATTTTATATTTTACCGTGTTAACTGGACTAAAAATCGCATCAATATCTATCGCTCCAATGGGTGATTTTTCTTTTTTTCTTTTTTCTGCTGGTTCGTATCCAGTCCCCTTTTTAATTACTAATTCCATTTCTAATTCAGCCTTTTTATCTGTTAATGTAGCGATATGCGCATCTTTATTGATAATTTTTATTTGCGAAGGAAGTTTTAAATCAGAAGCCTTTACTTCTTTTTCTCCCTTAACGGAAAGCGTAGCTGAAATTGGTTCATCGTCTTCTGTTTGAAATTTAAACCTTAATTGTTTTAAATTCATTATGATAGCAAGCATATCTTCGGTGATTCCTGGAATGGTTGAAAATTCATGTTGAACACCTTTTGTTTTTATTTGAATAATGGCCGCACCCTGCAAAGAAGATAATAAAACTCTGCGCAAGCTATTGGCAATAGTAATGCCATATCCCGGAAATAAGCCCTCTATCTCAAATTGGGCTATGTTGTTTTTCTTTTTAATAATTTTTAAAGGAAGGGGTAAAGAAACCATGATTTTTAAATTTTATAATTTATTATTTTCAAAATGTTTAAAAAATAAGACTTGTTTATAAAGTTAAAAATTAAAAATTTTTAATCTATCTTGAATAATATTCAAAAATTGTTGATATTTCTGCTGGAACAGCCGCTTCTTTAAAAGAAGGCGTACCAGTAACTTTTCCAGTTAGTTTATTTTCATCAAATTCTAACCAGAGAGGTTGCTGTTTTTTCTTTAAAGTTGGGGTTATTTCTTGAAAATATTTATTCTTAGAAGATTGTGGTCTAACGCTTACTTCATCGCCTTTTTTAACCTGATAGGATGGAATATTTACTAATCTTTTATTAACTAGAAAATGACCATAAGAAACTATTTGCCTAGCTTGTGCGCGAGACGAAGCAAGGCCAAGCCTAAAGACTACATTATCTAAACGGCTTTCCATTTTTCTTATCAAAACCATTACAGAATGTCCTTCTTCCTCAACTGAATCTTTAGATTTTGGTCTTGCTGCCAAACTTTCTTTTATGTATCTTCTAAACTGATGTTCACTTAAATTATAACAATTTTTTAATTTTTGTTTTTCTTTCAACTCTTTTCCATATTCAGAAAGAGACGGAGCTCTTTTTTTTCTTTTTAGTCCGGGAGGGTAAGGTTTTCTAATCATTGAGCATTTGGCGCTCATGCATTTATCGCCCTTAAGAAAAAGTTTTTCGCCCAACCGTCTACAAATTTTACATTTAGCTGACATAATTATTTTATATTTTGTATTTTGGATTTTTATTTAACGATTTACTATACTCTACGAGGTTTTGGAGGCCTGCATCCATTGTGTGGTATTGGGGTAACATCTTTTATTGAAAGAATTTCAAATCCCTTATTGGCCAAGGATCTAACAGCAGAATCTCTGCCACCGCCTATTCCTTTAACAAAAATAGAAATTTTTTCCATGCCTCTTTTTTTAGCTCTTTGAGATAACGCTTCAGCTGTTTTAGAAGCAGCAAAAGGTGTTGCTTTTTTTGCGCCCTTAAAACCAATATTGCCAGCACTAACCCACCCCAACACATTTCCATATGCGTCAGTTAGAGTCATTATAGTATTGTTGTAGGATGTTGAGATATAAACTCTACCTTCCACAACTCTTTTAGAGGCGCTTACTTTTATTTCTTTTTTTGCTTTTGCGTCCACTTTCTCTCTCTCTTTAATAAGCTCATCTGCTGATTGTTTAATTATGCGTTTTTTACCCATGCTTTTATTTTGGGGCTGGAGCGCCTTTTTTGCCACTTCCAACAGTTCTTCTTGTGTTGCCCCGAACAGTTCTATTATTTGTTTTACTTCTTTGTCCTCTTACTGGTAAACTTTTTATATGGCGAGTTCCGCGCCAACAGCCAATGTCTTTTAATCGTTTTATGGCTATCATTTTTTCTCGGCGAAGATCTCCTTCAATTTTATAATCTTTTTCAATAATATCTCTTAATTTGTTTATTTCCTCTGATTCTAATTTTGAAGCCAACACAGAAGAACCAATTTTAGTTTTATCTAAAATTTTCTTGCTCAAAGTTGCGCCTATTCCATATATATAAGTTAGAGCTATTTCTATTTGTTTGTTTTCGGGGATATTAACCCCAGCAATTCGTGGCATATTTTTATATGCTTATATTTTAAAATTTTTAACCTTGTCTTTGTTTGTGCCTCGGATTTTTTTTACAAATAACACAAACCCGTCCTTTTCGTCGAACGATTTTACAGTCTTTACAAATTTTTTTTACTGAAGATCGTACTTTCATAAAAATAATAATTTGAGAACATTTTGTCCTGTATTCTCAATATCATAAAACGCCCCAAAAAGCAAATCCATTAAGGATTTGAGAATGAGATGCATAATTTTTAGGCACATTACTTATTAAACAATAAGCCCGCTAATTAAATAAGAATTATTTTCCTCTGTAAATAATTCTCCCCCTTGTTTCATCATAAGGGGTCATTTCTACTGTTACTCGATCGCCTGCCAAAATTTTAATTTTATATAATCGTAATTTTCCTTTCAGGTGAGCTAGAATTTTTTTTCCATTTTCTAATTTCACCCTAAACATTAAATTTGGCAAGGTTTCTAAAACAATTCCTTCTTCTTTTGAAAGTTGATTTTTAGAATCCATTTATATACTGCTATGATAACAAAAATATTTAAAATGTCAACAAATATAAAGGATGTTGCGGGAAATAACATCTTGTGTATTTCCGTCGCTCGCCCATCACGAAAATAAATTTTCGCATGGGCTCGCTAGGAAATATAAAAGTTTCATTCAAGAATAGCCTTAATTCTTCGTATGCCGGCGCTTGAAGACTTTTCTTTTATTATCTTAAATTTACCCAATTCGCTTGTTTTATTTGCGTGTGGACCAGCACAGATTTCTTTAGAAAAATTATTTATAGAATATACGCTCACTATATCTGGATATTTTTCTTTAAAAAAAGCTAAAGCTCCCAATTCCACAGCTTTTTTATAGTCCATTTTTTGTTCTTTTATTGGTAAATTTTGTTTTATTTTTTCATTAACTAAATTTTCAATTTGTTTTAATTCTTCTGGTAATAATTTTCTTTCAAAAGAAAAATCAAATCTTAGCCGTTCTTCGGTTATATCAGAACCCATTTGTTGGACTTTTTCACCAAGAATTTGCCGTAAAGCACTATGTAAAAGATGCGTTGCTGTATGAAGTTTTGGCGAAAATTTTCCTCCTCCTCCAAATTTTTTGTCTTTTCCAGCGCGTGAAATTTCTTGATGTTTTTTTAATTCTTGTTCAAATTCTTTTTTATCAACTTTTTTGTTGTGTTCATCGGCTAGTTCTTTTATCATTTCAATTGGAAATCCATATGTTTGATATAGGTCAAACGCCGCTTTTCCGCTAATATCTTCCCCGTCAACATAGGAATCAATAACAGATGTGGTTTCTATAAGTCCCTTTTCCAATGTTTTTTCAAATTTTTCTTCTTCTTTCTGAATAACGGTTAAAATATCTGCTTGCTTTAACGCAATTTCTGGGTAAATATCTTTATAAATATCAATTGTTTTTTTAGCTAACGGAATTAAAAATTGAGGTTCTGCTTTTATTATTTTGCCATATCTAATCGCTCTTCTTAAAATACGTCTTAAAATATAACCCTGTTCTATGTTTGAGGGCAAAACACCTTCAGATATTAAAAAAATTGAACCACGGACATGATCAGCAATAATTCGAAAATTCTTTTTTTCATCTTGATATTTTTTATCGCCCTGCTTCTCAATTTCTTGAATAATTGGAACAAATAAATCTGTTTCATACGCAGATGGTTTATTTTGTAGAATACTGATTATTCTTTCTAACCCCATTCCAGTGTCAACGCTTTTTTGATTTAGTAATTTATATTTTTTATTTTCATCTTTTGCGTATTCTATAAAAACAAGATTCCATATTTCAACAAATCTTTTGCAATGTTGACAATTCGGACCACATTCTTTTTTGCCACATCCAAATTTTTGACCCCTATCATAATAAATTTCTGAACAAGAACCACAAATTCCCGTTTCTCCAACTGGTCCCCAAAGATTATCCTCTTCGCCAAATTCTTTTATTTTTTCTCTTTCAATTCCCTGTCCTTGCCAAATATTTATTGATTCATTGTCTTTTGGAATGTCTTCATTGCCTTTAAAGATAGTTATATAAAGTTTGTCTTTTTCTAATCCCAACTCATTTATTAAAAAATCCAATGCGTATTCTATGGCGCCCTGCTTAAAATATTCTCCTTTTTCGTTTTGACCGATTGACCAATTTCCCAACATTTCAAAAAATGAATGATGCGTGTCATCCCCTATCTCTTCAATATCGTCGCTACGAAAACATTTTTGGCATGAAGTTAAATGTTGCGAATTAAATCCCTTAATGGGGTTGTCTTTGCCCTGTAAATGGGAAGTAAATTGTTGCATTCCAGCAGTAGTAAAAAGAACTGAGGAATTAATTGGTAACAAGGAAAATGAGGGCACAATTTTGTGTCCATTTTTTTCAAAATAATCTAAAAATTTTTTACGCAGTTCTTTTGAGGTCATTGATTCTATTATAAACGATAATCGCCAATAATCAATTATTTTATGATTCCGCCACCTAAAAGTTGTTTTCCCTTATAAAATACGATTGATTGACCCGCTGTAATGGCTTTTTGTGGTTTAGAAAAAATTACTTTGTGTTCTTTGGTTATGATGGCTATTGCGGACTCATGATGATA
>JAUVKU010000062.1 GCA_030596105.1 bacterium | reverse complement strand
CAAGATGATCATGATAAGACAGTATTCTCGAGAGGAATGGGAACTATACTGGAAAGAAAAACTGGGCATCAAAGGCTATTTTAATATCCAGATCGAAGGGGTTCAAATATCATGATGCCACAACTTTTGAACGTTACCAATATATTTTGTTTATAACTGAAACACTGAAAATAAATTTAAGAAACAAATTTATGAATAGAAAACAAATTGCTTTTAATGAAAGCTATCGTTTAAAAAGAATGGCTCATTTAGTTAAAGGATTACATACCATTCTTGATATTGGCTATGTCGATTGCCCCAATATTTATTTAAATAATTCCGAGGTAATAGGACTTGATATTGAAGAAGGTCATAAACCGAAAAATTATAATAGCATAGTAACTTGTAATATTAAAGAATTTATTAAATGCAACCATAAAGAAATTAATGGAATTATTGCTGGAGAAGTAATAGAGCATTTAGAAGAACCAATAACTTTTTTAAGAGACTGTTACAAGATCTTGGAAATTGGCGGAAAATTAATTATTTCTACCCCAAATCCTAATTCTTTCATAGAACGAATATTGACTCTAACTCTCAATCAGAAATATTATTACACACAAGATCATATTATGCTTTTCCCACAGCGTTGGTTAATAAGGATGTTAAAGCTATGTAAATTTAATAAAATTCAGTTATTTTCCGGTGGCTTTCCAGTTCCATTATTTGGATTAATCCCTTTTCCTCGCCCCTGGTGTTATCAAACAATTGCGCTATCCATAAAATAGTATAGTTATGACCGAATTGATGTTTTATTAAATCTATCAATTTTATCCTAAAACATTCTATATATTCAAGCGATTAAGGCTGTCATGGTAGTTTCGCATTTGGTGCACATAACTATAACCATCGCACTAAAGGGATAAATTTTAAAACCAAAAGATTTTAGATGAATTTGGATAAAAAAAATAGTTTTAAAAATAAGTATCTAAAAAAAATTATATTATTATTTTGCTATGCCATAGTAGTTTCTGTGCTGGTAAGATATTTTTGGAATATTGACTGGCAAAAACTATTTGATATTGAAGTTGACATGAAAATTTTGTGTTCAGCAGTTTTTTTTATGTTAGTTATTAAATTTTTTTATCCGACTATCTGGGTTTTTATTTTAAAGGAATTTGGCCAGAAAATTAATAATTATTGGGAGTTAAATTTTGTTTATGCAAAAGCATGGTTAGGTCGATATGTTCCTGGTAAAATTGCTTGGATTGGTGGGAAAATTTTTTTTGGATCACAGCAAGGTCTTGATGTTAAAATTCTAACTTTCGGTTCCTTACTCGAAAGTATAATACAAGTTACTGCAAATTTGGCATTAGGTTTGTTTGTTATTAGCATAAACGACAAAGGGGTTTTGGGTCCGAGTTTAACTTTTTTTTCTTTTGCTTCTCTTATTTTATTACTAATTTCAATTTCTCCACCGTTTTTTAATCGTGTCGTAAATATTTCTTATAAATTCCTAAAAAAAAAAGATATAGATGATAAATACAAATTTCGTTTTGGTACGTTATTAAAAACCTGTGTAATGTTTTTATTTGTTAGTATTTTCCTTGGTGTACCTTTTACTTTAATTTGTAAATCTGTTTCTCCAGCATTTGATATTATATCAAACTTTTTTTTTATTGTTGGTGTATCAAGCTTAGCTGGTTCTATTGGCATACTTGCTGTTTTTGCTCCCAGTGGTTTGGGTGTTAGAGAGGGGGTATTAGCTGTATTTTTTTCAGCTTTATTTCCCAAAGAAATTGTTCTTGTAATTTTGATACTTATGCGACTGGTCGTTACCGTTGTTGATCTGTTTTTTTTTCTTATTTCCAAAGGAATACTTGTTATTATAAAAAAAAGAAGTATATCAGAAAACTTATTGCATGAATAATAATCAGCGCAAAGGTGCAGGACGGGTGAACAGCTATGGAATTGCGTAATTCTGAGCGGGAACGATTGGGATGGAATTTATAAGGGAAAAAATATCATAGACCATCCGCCATAAGATTTAAATAGCCAATTTTGGCTAACTTTCGTCAGAACTGTGGTTATAGATGACTGAAATATTGAAAGCATATTTTCTCAAGAAAGTGTTTTCTAATAGCCTATTTAGTGAGGACAAAACCGGGCTTTTTGGAAAACGGTTGAGTATTAATGAGGGGATGACATAATGATATCCTAATTTGTAAGATAACTGTCTCCTTCTGAAATATGAGCTAAAATTTGTGGTTATTGTAAATTTCATGTTCTGTTCATAAAACCATTTCGGTTCACCTGTAGCTTTATCTTTCTTGATTGATAGGATAAGTTTCCATAATTTGTTCTTGCCATTTGGCTCAAAGATGATTACTCTCCCCCCTGGGTTCTGGGTTGCAGTGTTCTCGTGCAGAGTCAAGGGCTTTGTATATGTTCTCAAGAGAGTCAAAATGGTGGAAGACCTTTATGAAAAGAATCTGGTCAAACTTCTCTGGCGTATTTTTACAGAAAAAAATAAAGTCTCCACTGAACGTTTTTAGATTGCTGCCCTTTCCGATTTTATTGGCGTTTTCTTTATTTTTATTTAATGCATCCTCAGAAAGGTCAACACAGGTTACATTATAGCCTTCTCTAAGGAATTTTTTTGTATAAAAACCTGCACCCCCGCCGCATTCTAGAATAGTATTAGCCTTTTCAGGGGGTAATAGGAATTTTTTTATTACTGCATATTTGTTGCTGTTGTTTTTCTCTAATTGTTCTCGCCTGGCTTTTCTGGAGAAATAAATCTTGCTTATTTCATTGTCTATCCTTTCAAATGGTTTCCGCTTCATATAAACTCCTTCTCAACAAACAATTTTATTGTTATACTGAGTGTTATAAATACTTGGTGTAAAATTGCAAGTGCACCATGAATAGCACCGTAAATGATTTCATGAGGCGTCTGATAATTGAGGCATTTTCTTGGCCTATGATTTAACTTTTTTACTACAAATGCAAGATCTTTGCTGGTTATATCTCTAAAGTTTGTCCCTTTGGGGAAATATTGTCTTATTAAACCGTTGGTGTTTTCATTGGAACCACGCTGCCAGGACGAATAGGGATCAGCAAAATAAACACATAAACCGGTTTTTTTCTCAAGCTGTTTGAATTGAGAAAATTCCTTACCGTTATCAAGCGTAAGGGTCTTGCGTATTTTTTTTGGAATACGCTGGAAGGCCTTGATTGAAGCAGTAGTCATTGTATTGGCTGTTTTATCGGAAAGCTTAGCAGCGATCAGATAGCGGCTCTTGCGTTCAACATGAGAAGCAATACCGCCACTGCCCTTGGCACCTTCAACCGTGTCACCTTCCCAGTCTCCGAAACGTTCTCGAGTCTCGACCGCTTCCGGACGCTCAGAGATGCTTACCCGACCAGGAATCAAGCCTCGGCAGGAACCATAGCGTCTCTGTTTGCGACGTTTTTTGTGAAAGCGCCTCAGGTGTGTATGTAAATTGCCGCCGTTAATAGCGTCCGAATAAATCCACAAGTAGATGGTTTCGTG
>JAUVKU010000018.1 GCA_030596105.1 bacterium | reverse complement strand
AGTTTTTAGTCATAATATTTTATTTTATGTTTTTAAAAATATTTTTTATTCAATATTAGTTTAGCATGAACATAGAAAAATAAAAAGTCCCGATAAATCGGAACTATTTTTGGTTTATTTCTAAAACTTTTTTGATTTTTTTAATCGCAATGTCAATCTCTGTTTGCCAGATCGTTAATGGAGGAGCAAGGCGTATAACATTTTCGTGCGTTTCTTTACAAAGAAGTCTTTCTTCTAATAGTTTTTCGCAAAATTTTCTAGCGCCACCTGCTGATTTTTCTAGCTCAATTCCAATCAGTAATCCTTTTCCGCGAATTTTCTTTATATAAGGACTTTTGATTTTTTTTAGTTCTTTTATGAAGTATTTTCCTAATTTTTTCGTTCTGACATCTAATTTTTGTTCATTTAATATATTCAAGACTTCTTTGCCTATAACACAAGCCATGGGATTGCCAGAATAGGTGCTTCCGTCTTCTCCAGCGTCAAAGATGTCCACAATACCTTTATTGCCCAATACTGCTGATATTGGGATTTGTCCGCCGCCCAAGAATTTTCCGATTGTCATAATATCTGGTTTTGCATTGTCATGTTGCCAACAGAATATTTTGCCAGTTCTACCTAATCCTGTTTGGATTTCATCTAAACAGAATAAGATTTTTTCTTCTTCACAAATTTTTTTACATTCTGCCAGATAGCCATCATCTGGTATTAATATGCCTGCTTCAGCTTGAATAGGTTCTACAAGAAAGGCGCAGGTATTTTTATTTATCGCATTTTTTAGTGCTTCAGTGTCGTTGAAAGGAATTTTTATAAATCCCGGCAAAAATGGTCCAAAATTTTCAGTGTAATGAAGTTCTGAAGAAGCGCTTAATACTCCATAAGTTCTTCCGTGGAAATTGTTTTTACAAACGATTATTTCCGCCTTGTTTTTGGGAATATTTTTTTGAGTATAGCCCCATTTTCGCACAATTTTGATTATTCTTTCAACTGCTTCAGCGCCAGAATTCATTAAAAGAGCCTTGTCGTATTCGCAAAAATTAGCAAGTTTTGTTGCAAAATCTAATTCTGTGTGAAAAAAAGCGTGAGATATTGTGTCCAATTTTCCAACTTGTTCTATAATTTTTTTTACTATTCTTGGATTACAATGTCCAGCATTTACGGCTGAATAACAAGATAGCATATCTAAATAATCTTTGCCTTCAACATCATACAGCCAACATCCGTCTCCTTTTTCTATAACTATTGGTAAACGCTCATAGGTGTCTACCATGCCTTCAGATATTTCTTTTATAGCTTTTTTGTTTTCCATCTTTTTGTCCTATCTGTTTTTAATGTGCTCTTTATACTAAATTATATTGCCATTTTAAATCTATTTAGTCAATCAAAGAATAGATTTTGTCAAGAGAAAAAGCGACCTTTGGTCGCTTTAATATATATGTGTTAGCCAATCTTTATAAAATCCATTTTTTCCTCGCAGGATATTAAAAAATTTTTTTTGAAGGTTTAATGTTGTTGGTCCAGGTTTGCCGTTACCGATTATTTGTGTGTCAATTTCTCTTACAGGAGCTAATTCGGCTGCTGTACCCGTAAGAAATACTTCATCTGCGGTATAAAGCTCTTCTCGCGTGAAGTTCCGCTCAATAATTTCGTATTCTTCCCATGTGGCAATGTCTATTATTGAATTTCTCGTAATTCCGATAAGAATTGGAGCGCTTGGTGGTGGAGTAATAATCTTACCATCTTTAACAAAGAAAATATTTTCAGCTGACGCTTCTGCCACGAGCCCGTTGTCGTCTAAAAGTAATGCTTCGTCATATCCAGCTTTTATAGCTTCCATTTTTGTTCTGTTGGAGAGTCCGTAGTTTGAAACGGATTTTGACTTTGTCATTGCCATGTTTCTGCATTTTGTCCATGATGAAGTTTTCAATCGTATCCCATTCTTTAGTCCTTCGTCTCCGAGATACGAATCCCATGGCCAAGCCATAATCGTTGTTTTGGTGTCGTTTTTATTGTGTCCCAAGCCCATTTTGCTTTCTCCTATAAAAGATAGTGGGCGGATATAGCCACTTGTGAGCTTGTTGGCTTTTACTACCTCAATGCAAGCATTACAAATATCTGATTTGAAAAATGGAATATTTAAATCTTCCATTTTTGCTGATTCAAAAAATCGTTTTATGTGGTCTTCTAAGCGGAAAATAATGCTATTGCCGTCATGTGTTTCGTATGCCCTAAGGCCTTCAAATACGCCTATTCCATAGTGGAGAGTATAAGAAATAACATGTGTGTATGCCTTTGGGTCATGCCAGTCTATTAGTTTTCCATTCATCCATAGCTTTTCAGCTTTTATTTTTGCTTTTATTTTTCCCATTTTCTATTTCTCCATATATTTAGGATTTGTTTTCACTAAATATAATTTTAAATCTAATATGCCAAGTTTTTTAGCTTTTTTTATCTCTTCCTTTGTTGGCTCGTGTCCGTCATTAAATTTTTTCATAAATTTTGATGAAATCCAATATTTTTCGTTATTCATCCAGCTTTGAGTCATTTTTCGTTTCCCCTTAATATTTTTTTAAAGTGCTTTTGATTGAGTTTTTTGGATTCTATAAAATTTTGCCATTTTTAACTTGGGGTGTCAATAAAAAAATGACTTGTTGTCGTTTTTATTTAATAAAATTTGATTGTTTTAAGATTTTTTCAAAATCGTTTAAAAATTTTTCAATGTCTTTTTCTTCTAAATGGCCCATCGTGGCGACCCTAAAAATTCCTTTTTCTATGCTTTTTTTCCCTGAAAAAATTATGTAACCTTTTTCTTTTAACATATCGTGTATTTGCCAATAGTCCATATTTTCAGGAAGCCATATTGCCGTAAGTATGTTAGATTGTAAATTGTTTGGAAGCACAAATTCAAAGCCAAATCTTTTCAAACCAGTCCTCATTTTTTTTGCGTTTTTCGCGTATCTTTTGGTTCTGTTTTCAACGCCCTCTTCCATTAATTCTTCAAGTGCCTTATCTAGGGCAAAGAAAAGCTGAACAGCTGGAGTGAAGGGTGTTTGATTCGTTTTTTCTTCAAACTCCCATTGGCGATATAAATTAAAATAAAAACTCCTTGATCTATTTTTCAGTTTTTTTAATTTTTCTTTGTTTGCGATTACAAATGCTATCCCTGGAAAACTTTCTAAACATTTGTTTGAACTTACAGAGCAGAAATCAAGATTGTCTTTTTTAACATCAATTTCATATCCACCTAAACTACTTACCGTATCAGCAAATAAAACTTTATTGTATCCTTTAGCGAGCTTTCCAATTTCTCTTAACGGTAAAAGCATTCCCGTTGTTGTCTCATGATGGACAATAACAATATGTGTTATATCTGGGTTTAATACTAAACTCATTTCAAGCCTCTTTAAATCAATTTGTTTATATGGGTCAAATTTTAATTCAATAATTGGTATGTTGTATGTTCGTGCTATTTTTCCTAATCTGTCAGAAAATTCTCCATTGTTGATTAAAAGAATTTTTCCGTGAATACTGCTGATTATTGCTTCGTTGCACCCAGTTGCAGAACAAACAAAAGCAATTGCGGTATGAGTTTTTTCACCATTAACAATTTTTAAAATTTTATTTCTTACACTGTCAAGAATTTTAAAAAATTCTTTTTCTCTATGGCAAATATCTGCGGTTTTAATTGCGTTCCTTACATCGTCAGACACATTGGTCGGACCAGGATTAAATAATAAAGTTTTTTTCATTTTTTTTCTTTTCCCATTTTTATTTTTAAAGATCTTCCAGATCTTTTGAGTAGCAGATCTCATTAGATTTTCGCATCTTAAAGTTTAAATGTCAATTTAAATTTAAATTAAAAAAGAGGCTTAGCCTCTTTTTGTTTTATTTTATATTTTTTAACGGTCGTCTTACTGATTTTATTGAGACGCCTGTTTTTAGGGTTGCGAGAATTCCGAACGCTTCTAAATAGTTTTCAACAACTATAACATTACTATTAAGTCCAAGTTTTTCAGGGGTAACATCTAGACAAGTATTGTTTTCTTTTACCGCTAAGACAGGAATGTTGTATTTTTGTGCCGCCAAAACTGGTATTCCACCACAAGCAGTGTAGGGAACAACGACAGCTCTAACATCTTCCAGTTTTATAGTTGATGAATATACTCCATGGGTTCTTGGCACTGGTTGAGGAGCAAAATGTAGTCCTTTTAGAATAGAACCCATATAAGCGGTTGTTACTGCTTCGCCAGCGATTCTTGGATCAACAACGCCTTTGGTGAGCATATATTTTTTTTCGTGGTCTGGGAGAATTGGCGCATGTGCTGAAGGTATATTAAATTTTTTTGAAATTGTATGAGAAATCAATGCTTCTGTTCCACCGTATGGGTTAGGAACTTCTTTCCTAAAGTATGCATCAAGATCTTCCTTTGATATTGAAATGTATGTTCCAATAGCTATGGCTTGAGCTCCCATTTTTATTAGTTTCGCAGCTGGTTTCAAAAAAGTTTCTGGGTTTTTAACTATTCCTCCGAAAGCTCCAGATTTCATTCTAACAGCCTTTCCGCCAATAGGTTTGTCTGTGATGATATAATCTATAACATCAATGCCTAAGATGGCTCTGTATGTTTCTATGGCGTTTATGGCCAATTCTAAGCTGTTTTCATCTTGTTCTAACGCACCTTTGTCTAAAATAATTCCTATTTTGTTGTTTGCCCTGCATTTTTTGGAGTTTTTTAGCGCTATTTCATTTCTGAAAAATTTATCCAATAAATAGCCTTCAGTATAAAGAACATTATCGGCTCCACAATTTAGAAATGCGCCATTTAGTACATTCGGGTGCGTTATAACAACATCAGCTATTTCAGCCAAAACATTTGTTGTCGGTGTTGCGTCTCCTATCCACCCGCCGAATTCAGCTCTTACGCCAGTTGGCACGATGTTTGCAACTACGAACTTTTCTTTGAATAAATTTGGCTGGAAATCATGGATTTTATTTACAGAATGCGTTGCAGAAGAGAATGGATGACTTTGTGTAAGCATTTGTCTTGTATTTTTTTCTTTTTCAGACAACACGGCCACTTCTATTATTTTGTCATTTCCGTTTGTTTCTACTATCGCATATCTTAGAAAATCAGAATTCAAAGGTAGAATATTTCTTAAAAAACTCTCTATTGAATCTAAGAGTTTTTTCGGATCTTTGTTTTTTGCGCTGGATCGCTTTATTGATTTTTCTTTTAAAACAAATCTTTCATTATGTATTTCCATTTTTCGTCTCCTATAAAGGTTTTTAAAACCTTGTTTTTTAAGTCACTAATAAATTTTTTCATTTTTTAGCGCAAATGTCAATGCAAATTTTTTAAAGTGATAACGAGACAACATAATGTATTTTTGTCAACATTGCTAAATTTTAAAAAAGAAATTATACTTTGATAGAAGTACTTTTACATAATAAAAGGGGTGAAAAAAATGGCAAAGAAAAGCATATGGATATCGCCAGAAGGTGATTATTTGGCCACGGAGTTGATTAAGTTAAGGGTCACTAATTTGAAATTAACAATGCAAGAATTGGCTGAGGAATTCAATGCGTTACATGGAAAAGAATATGGCATTGAGGTTACCTCTCGTTCAGTTCAAGCAAAGTTAACAGCTATAAAGCGCAAGGAAAATCAAGATAAAGTTAAGTGGGCAAGTCCAGGAGTTAGTTTGTATTTCGCTTATTTGCTTTCGTTTTTTCCTGATAATGATTTTGAATGGTTTGCACAGAAATTAAATGAAACATTTCCGCACATAAGAGAAGAATATGGTCCATTCTCGTCTTATCAGGCTAAAATTAGAAAGGGTTTTTTGAAAGATAAAGGGCGTCTTCCAAATATAGGCATGGAGACATTGCGAGTCGTAAATAAAATAGAAAGACAGCGTTTGGAGAGCGATGAGACTATCAAGAAGATAGCGGAAGTTGAGAGAGCATTGATAAAGGCAAGGACTGAGCTCAGCTGGAGAAAAAAGAAAGATAAGATTGTATTTGAAAACCGAAATTTGAAAGATCTTATTTTAGAGAAGATAGAGGAAACAGTCACGCCATTCTCGCCAGTTAAGGTTCCTAGGGCTATTGTTCCGAGAACAACGAGAAAAACAAAAGAATCAGTGGTCTTAATGCTTTCTGATATTCATTTTGGTGAAAAAGTTAGCTCAAAAGAAACTTATGGACTTGGCGGTTACAATGTTGAGACAGCAGTGAGGCGGTTACAGCATCTTTCTGATTCAGTAATAAGGATTACCCAGAAACAATTGCGAGGTTATGCATTCTCAAAGTTATACGTCTTTGGATTAGGGGATTGGGTAAACGGAACAATTCATGAAGAATTAGCCAAAACATCGGAGTTGAATGTAGTGGAGCAATCTCATAGTTTAGCTTATGTGTTATCGCAAATGATTTTAGAATGGTCTCAGGTGTTTCCACAGGTAAAAACAATAGTTATTAGCGGGAATCACTCTCGTTTGTACAAAAAACAGCCTTATAAAGAACGTTACGAAAATTGGGATTATAACACTGGTCTGTTTTTGCGTGAAATGTTGAGAAACCAGCCGAATTGCCAGGTGGAGATTCCGAATTCAATTATTGATTATCAAGAAGTGGAAAATCATGTGTTTGCGTTGATGCACGGTGACGATATACCAGCGAGTGGAAGCACGCAGTATACTGGAATTCAAAAAGCTCTTTTTAAGTTAGAGTCAATTCAGGGCGGTAAGTTTAGGGATGTTTTAAGGGGAATAAAGAGAGAATATAGAGGATTGGAAACTAGGGAACGGGGCGAGAAAAATGCTAAAATTGCTGAAAAGCTTTTAAGAGACATAATAGATAATGGTGCGAAATATTTAATAGATAATGTTTGTATGGGGCATTACCATACCGTTGTCACTTTGCAAAACGGAGATATTTTAATGAATGGAAGCGTGATTGGATCTAATGAATTTTCCGTAGCAAATTTTTTAAGTGGTGTTCCAGTGCAAAGATTATTTGGCGTTCATCCTGAAAGAGGCAAGACATGGGAGTTTTCTTTACGTTTAGATGTTGCCGACAAAGAGCATAAGAGAATACGCTATAAACTACCACCGGAGTTGGAAGAAAAAGGATTGATAAAATAGGTAAATAAATAAAGAGGTAAAATTACCTCTTTTTTAATTTTGCTAAGAATACTATAATAAGATTATGAGTATTATAAAAATAATAATAATTTTGCTAATTTGTTTTTTTGTTGGGTTTGCTTGGATTACTCCTTGTCACAAGCATGGTTTTTTTGAAGTAAGAGAGGGTGATAGTTTGTTTCAGATTGCTAAAAATTTAGAAGATAAAGGATTTATTCAAACAGAGTTATCTCTTTATTTTTATGTTTTAGTACAAGATAAATCTCAGGAATTAAAATCAGGAGTTTATTCTTTTTCTGTTAATGATACTTTTTTTAGTATTGCGTCAAAAATAATCGCTGGCGAAACTAATGCAATAAAGATAACAATTCCAGAAGGTTTTAATTTGAGACAAATAGACACCCGTTTAGCAAAAGTGGAATTAATTTCGCAAGAAGAACGATTTGTTGATTTTTGTTTAAAAAATTCTGTTTTTTCGGTTGCTGGTTTAAAGCTAGAGGGATTAGAGGGTTTTTTATTTCCAGACACATATTATATTGGTAGACAAGTAGAAATAAATGATGATGCGCAAAATGAAAAAATAGTGAGAATGATGTTAGATAATTTTGATAAAAAATTAACGCAAGAATTAAGAGAAGAAATTAAAATACAGAATAAAACAATTTTTGAGATTATAACAATGGCTTCGTTAATAGAAAAAGAGGTTAGGGGCTTCAAAGATAAGGAAATTGTTTCGGGTATTTTATGGAAGCGTTTAAAAATTGGAATGCCTTTGCAGGTTGATGCTACTGTCGCGTACATTACCGGCAAGAATACAGTAAAGATTTCAAGAAAAGAGCTTCAAATAGATTCTCCATATAATACATATAAATATAGGGGGCTACCAAAGGGTCCGATTTGCAATCCTGGCATTGAAAGCATAATAACGGCAATACATCCGATAGATAATCCATATTGGTATTATCTATCAACACCAGAAGGCGAAACAATTTTTAGCGAGACATTAGACGAGCACAATATCGCTAAAGTAAAATATTTAAAATAAATTAAATTTTGTGATATAAAAAAACAATCCCATAAAGAGATTGTTTTTTTGATAAAAATTTTGAGTTAGCTATTATTAATTCTTTTTTAAAAATAGTTTTATGCTTCCAATTACTCCTATTAAAAAACATATAGGGCAGACAATAATTACTATATAAAAAAACAATGCATCCAATACTTGTATTAAATAGTTTAATACAGTGATGTGTCCAAATAGAATATAAAAAGCGTAAAGCATATTATGCAGAACAACACGAATTGGAAATCCTATAGCAGAAATCCCCGTTAATATCAAAAATTTTTTTGGTAAATTTTGTTTTTTTTCTTTAAACGAAAAAAATATTAGCGCAGCGCCAAGTGAGAAAAAGGCGATCCAAGAAGCGGTGATCCAAGAAGCAAAGAAAAAAGAACGACTCATATATTGGCTAATAAAATCTGGCATTAAAATAGAAGGTACTATAAAAGCAGAAACCATTATTAAAGAGTAAAATATTATTTTTATCATAAGCAAGTATAGAGCATCCATGCCCCAGTAAGAATTAAAATTATTCCACTTATTTTTGAACAAATTTTAGGTAAATTTCCTTTTATTCTTTTTTCAATAAATTCTAAACTTCCCCCTAAAATTACTCCAATGATAGATAGAGAAATCATTGTGCCTATTCCAAAAAATATTCCAGAAAATGTTCCTAAAAATATTGTATGGAATTTGGCGGACATAGCATACATTATTAAAACAGGGGCACATGGTCCGAATCCCAAAATAAATCCATAGATAGAAAGTTGTTTTAATGAAAGTTTGCTTGTTTTTTTATGGTAATGATTTAAATGTAAATATGGAATTTTTAAAAGATTAAGAATATTCAATCCCAAAATTATCATTATAGATCCCAATATAAGATGTATGTAAATTTCATAATTTGGTTTCCAAATTACAGATCCTAAATATCCGCAAATACAAGCAATTAACGTCCAAGGTAAAATAGCAGGCAAAACAAAGGCAATCGCTGCTAAAAATCCTTTGTGCCATTTTCTTTGAGATATGGCATAAGCAGAAATTATTGGCCATGTGTGTTCGCATGGAGTTAGACCGTGAACCAAGCCCAAAATAAATATAGGAATTAATATGTCCATTATTTTATTATATCAAAACAAAAGGATTAATACAAAGCCCTGTCTTACGACAGGGCTTTGTATTTTGAGAATCGGGATTGTTATTGGTTCGGTTATTTTTTTAGATCGTTGGGAAAAGCGTCGGGAGTGGAAACTTTTTGGGCTTCAATTTTTCGTTTTATAAATTCTAATCTTTGCGGATCTTCAATTATCTGAATTTTTCTTTTTATTCTATTGATTTCAATGGTTTTTAATTCATTAATCACATTTCTTGGCAATCCGATTTTTTCTATAATTTCGTCAGCCGTTATTGAATCCGAAGAAAAAGCTTCTAATATCTGTTTTCTTTCTGCTTCTGTTGTGGCGGTATTAATTTTCTTTCTCATTTCATCAGAGATTCTTGTTTCTATTTCTTTTAGCATCATTATTATTTCTGAAGAAGTGGTATCTTCCATTTCTTTTAAAATTTCAAACATTCTAACATTCGGCATAAGCTCAATTTTTTTGAAGAATGCCTCTTTTTCTTCTGTTGTGCTCATCATTTCTATTTTTTTATTGAAGTTTTTTTGGGTTGTTTCTTTGATTTTAATAATTCTTTTTATGGCTTCTGGAGAAAGATTTTCTTCTAATTCTTTTATGATTTCCAGATTTTTTATTTTGCCTATTTTAAGGTGTTTCAAATATTCTTCTTCGCCAGCATCGTCTTTTATTTTTTTCAATCGCTTGTCTATTCTTTTTATGGATTTTTCTTTGCCTTCCTCAACTATTTTTCTAATATCTGACGGAAGTTCCGTAGTTTCAAGATTAGAAATAATTTGAAGATGTCTCATTTCGTTCCCCCCAATTTTTTCTAAGTATTTTTTTAATATTGGTTTTTCTTCTTCTGGAATTGCTTCTAAGTCACCCTTAAGCCTTTTTAAAACATTTTCTTGTGCTTTCTTTATGGCTTCTTTTGCATTTTCCGGAACTTTTTCTTCAACTCTCATCAAGACTTCAAGGTTTTTGATGTGTTTGAATCTGCTTCCTTTTTGTTCTTTGGCTATTTTTTCAAGTTTTTCTTGGAATTTTTCTGAATCAGTAATTTTTAGAGAGGTGTTGGTAAATTTTTCCAATACCCTTTCTTTGATTTCCTCAATTTTTTGGAAAGAATCTTCTGGTAATTGTTTTTCTAATTTGTCTAAGAGTCTTTGGTGTTTGAGATTTCTATCAATAAGTTTTTCAAAGAATTTTTCAACTTTTGGATTGCCGTCCATTTTTAATCCTCTTTTTTCAACTTCTTCTTTTATTTTCGCTATTTCGTTTTGATAGTTGTTTAGGGCGATAGTTATTTTTTCCGATGAAGCGCCCTTTTCAACCATTTTTTTTGTTTCTAATAATTTCTCATTAGAAAATTTTAATTTAAGCTCGGCTTTTTTGATTGGATTAAATGTGAAAAAAGATTGGATACCACGACGCCAGTTTTTAGTAAAATAAAAAGGGCTGTCTGGCAAAATCGTTGGCTCTTTTATGCCTAAATCTTCAGCTGTAATGTCTTCGTCAAGCTCAATAGCTTCTGTTGCCTCAGTAGCTATAAGCGTTGGTGTAGTTTCTTGGTCTGTGATGTTTTCTTGAGCTAAAACAGAAGTTCCTGCTGTTAAAAAAACACCAACAGCAAAAATACTAAATAATTTAATTAATTTTGACATATATTTGATGTGTAGTTATATTTATTTTTTATTTGTTTCATCCGACCTTTCCGAATAATTTTTTATTGTATTTCTTGTGTTTTTATAATTTTATTTTCATTCTTATTTTATCATAAAATCACCCTTAAAACCATTTTTTATTTAATATCTTTTTAAAAGAGATTTTATTATTCTTGATTTTTTTTTAGAAAAATGTTGTAATAAAATATAAATGCGTAAGCAGTTTTTAATAAAAAGGGAAAAGAAAATGGACAAAGGAAGAAGGGGGGTGCAGATGGGAATATTTATTCATCACATATATGAATACAAGAAAGGGCTTAGAAAACTTATTTTGTGTGCAATGAATAAGTCATTGAAAGAAAATGTTGAAGCCAAGCTGAAGAGAGAGGGAATAGATTTTATTATATATCCTATTAGGGAAAATATAATGAATGTTTTTTTTGGAGACGAACTGTGCGTTAGAATGGTGAAAACCATTAATAAGGAATGTTTGCGAGATTATACAGCTGAAGAAGATTTTATTTTGGGCACAATGCTTGGTTACGATATGGTTAAACAATGCGAAAGATATATAAGATTTAAAGAAAAGAAAAGCGATGCCATAAAATTGGAATCAGAGAAAGTCTATATAATAAAATTAAAACGGAAACGAAAAACATAAAAAACAAAAATCGCCAAAAAGGCGATTTTTTAAATTTAAATCTATTATAATACTAGGCGTTGCTTTTGATTTCAATTACATCGCCATCTTGGACTATATATTCTTTTCCTTCTGTGCGGATTAGTCCTTTTTCTCTGGCTCCAACAAAACCATTGGCATCAATGAGTGTTTGCCAGTTTATAACATCTGCTTTAATAAATTTTTCTTCAAAGTCACCGTGTATTACTCCACCTGCTTGCGGAGCCGTACCGCCTTTTTTAAGTGTCCATGCGCGAGTTTCATCGGCGCCTGTTGTAAAAAAGGTTATTAGGTTAAGTAGCTTGTAGGATTTTCTAATTAAAGTGTCAAGTTTTAATTCGGTAGGCATTCCAAACTCTTTTCTTTCCTCTGGAGTTAAGCCAGTTGCTTCAAATTCAGTAAGAATATCAATTACAAGAAATTGCCAATCGTTTTTTTTAAAAATTTCAAATGTTTCTGTGGGCAAATCATTTTCATTGCCATTTAATAAGTATAATCTAGGTTTTAATGTTAATAATTGATAGCTGTTTAGACTTTTCGTTTCATCTTCGTTTAATTTTTGATCGGCTAAGATTTGTCCTTTTTCTAAAAAAGTTTTTGCTTTTAATAAAGTTTCTAATTCTTTTATTGCTTCCTTATCTCCAGATCTTGATTCTTTTTCCAGTCCTTTGGTCCTTTTTTCTATGGTTTCAAGGTCTTTTAGAGCCATTTCCATATCTAAAATTTCTTTATCTTTTAAGATATTAATTTTAGATTGTGTATTTAGGATTTTTTCATTTTTAAAACAACGCAAAACATAAATAATCGCATCGACTTCTCTGATATTGGCTAAAAATTTATTGCCCAATCCTTCTCCTTTGCTAGCGCCCTCAACTAAACCAGCTATATCAACAAATTTTATGATAGAGTGTATTTTTTTTGCGGAATTTGTAAGTTCTGTTAATTGATCTATTCGTTTGTCTGGTACGGCAACAATGTCAATATTTGGTTCTATTGTGCAAAAAGGGTAATTGGCGCAATCAACTCGTTTTTTTGTGATAGTTTGGAACAGCGTTGATTTGCCTACATTTGGCAATCCAACAATTCCGATACATAAAGACATACTTTATTTATTATATTTTGAATTATTTAATAATCTATCACTATTTTATTTAAAAATCAAACTGGTTATTGTGGTAGTTGTGAAATGAACATTTATTCAATGGATGCGTTTTGATTAATTTCTTTAAAGCTGTTTCTAAAAATAAAGAATAAGCTAATCGGAATAAGACCCATTATGCCACCATAAATAAAAGTTGCGTTAAATCCTACGGTTTGCCAAAGAAGTCCAGCTATTATACTTGCTGGCAACGCCATTAATCCTACGGCTGTGTGAAAGGTTCCCAATGCGGTTGCTTTTAATTCTTTGGGAGCCAAATCCGCTATAAAAGCTAATTGATTGCCGTTCATTAGTGCTGCGGATATACCATAAAGCGCAAATAAAATTAGAAATGCTATCAATGAATTAAAAAAAGCAAAACCAAATGAGGTCAAAGAGAACAATGCATATCCAAAAATAATTACCTTTTTTCTTCCTATTTTATCGGATAGAATTCCAAAAGGGATTGCGAAGATTGCATAGAATATGTTGAACAGAATAAATAAGGCGATTGGTATGCCAATAGACAATATGCCATCAAAAGATGTTTGAGCTTTTAAGATAAAAAACATATAGCTAAAATTAGCTAAAGCAAACATGCTTGAAATCAAAATAAATAATTTCAAAGGTTTTGAAAGATTTTTTAGCCCTATTTTTAGAGTTATATCTTGTTTTTTTCTTTTGCCCTCTTTTACAAAATAAACGGGTATTAAAGAGAAAATGGCAATGCCAGCGGAAATAAGGATAATTAATTTAAAGTCAAATTTTAAAAAGAAAAATAAAATAAAAACAAGGATTCCTCCTAAAATTGCGCCAGTTGTGTCCAATGCTCTATGAATTCCGAATCCCTTGCCTTTTTCTTCTGGCATAGCGTCTGAAATAATCGCATCGCGCGCTGATGTTCTTAATCCTTTGCCAACTCTTTCTAAGCCAACAAGAGCTAAAACATGACACCATGTTTGGGCAAATGCCAAAAATAATTTAAAAACAATTGAGGTTAAATATCCAGAATAAATAAAAATTTTTCTTTTTCCTGATTTGTCAGACCAATATCCAGAAAAAACTTTTAAAAGGCTTGAAATGCAATCTCTTAATCCACCAACTAATCCAATGATTAGACCTGTGCCACCCATTGAAGTTATAAGCATTGGCAATATGGGCATTATCATTTCAGAGCTTATATCGTTTAAAAGACTACCCATTCCAAGTAGTAGTATGTTTGGGTTGATATTTTTAAAAATTTTTAGTTTGAGCATTGTATTTGGGTTTGAAATTTAAAACCTGTCATAATTTTATTATAGCAGGCCCTAATATTAACAAAAAAAATGTGGAGAAATTATTTATTATGTTACAGATTTATTATACGCGTGTTTGATTACATCTACGATAGACTTTCTATAATCGCAATAGTCACAGTTTGCGCCAGATTTTGGAATTTCATTTTTATTTAAGCATTTGTGGGCATCAAGAATAATTTGTTCTACCCAAGTATCGTCACCATCATGGGCTATTAAAGTAATATCAAATTCTAATTTGCCATCAAACGCTTCTTTATCTGTAATGCCGTTGCAATAAACAAAATATCCTTTATTTGAAACATTATAGCCCTTTTTTCTTAAAAGCCATTGGTATATTTCCATCTGTCTTTTGTATCCGTTTTGCCATTCTTTGTCCAATTTTACAATTTTTTCTGATTTACTCGTTGCTCTATAATCAACAACAATATATT
>JAUVKU010000041.1 GCA_030596105.1 bacterium | reverse complement strand
CCTTGATTTTCTAATGTTTCAATTTGATGCTTTAAAATCGATCGTCTATCAACTTCAACCAAAACTTTGGGTATATTTTTTGCTGAAATAGGCAAGCGTGTTCCTTTCCCGCCAGCCAAGATTATTACCTTCATAATGATTTATTGAGACTTCAAATAGTCAAAAACTTTATAAAAATTTATGTTTGAAATGATTATTATTAATCCAATAATTACACCATAAAAAGCATAGAAATACAATGGATTATACCTCTTCAAAGCATTTGCTATCCTATCCATTCCCAAAACAGCCGTAGGATAAACAATTGGGAATAACAAAAAAAGATGGCGATAAAGATAAAGATTCATTCCAAAACATAAAGCAAAAAGCGCAGAGACAGAAGTAAAACAAAATATATTTTTAAACTTGGCCTGCCATTGTGAAAATCCAATAATTGAAAAAATCACTGGAATTAGAATAAAACCATAAATTAAAGCTGTTATGAAATTAGGGATAGCATCAAGAAAAATTTTAGCTGTCTTGTGCCATGGCCAATAAAAAATATTAAATATCCAAACTCCCATATTCCAATTTTGAATCTCATTAACAAAGTATTCAATCCCCCAAACCTTAGTCACCCAAATATACCACAAACCAAAAGGAATCAAAAGAATAAACGAAAACAATAACCCCTCTTTATATCGTTTAAAATAAATTGCTAACAATAGAATGAAAAATGGGATAGCAAAAAACATTTTCCCCATCATTAAAATTCCAATTATTAGAGAAAAAATGACAAGCTTAAAAAATGAAGATTTTTTAGCATAATTACGCAACAAACAAACACTTAATATCACGGTAAAAATAGCTAACATTTCACCCATTGGTTGTATTAAAGTGCCATGAACATAGGGAGAAAAAATCAGTAAAATTGAAGATAAAAACGCCACTCTTTTAGAAAATAATTTCTCAATAAGCCAAAAAAACAGCAAAACCGACACAGCTATTAGAATAAAATTCAATAAAATAGCTGAAGCAAATATAATACTATAAGAAGATCCAATAAAAATAGCTGGAACAGAAGCAATAGAAAAAACTAAAAATGAATATAGCGGTCTACTAAGAAAAACATGCCCCTGAAAAGTTTCACGATTAAAATTTTTAGCAAGCTCTAAATAGCCACCAACATCACTATTCAAACGATATTCAGTGGAGACTAAAGGATAAACTGTTTTTAAAAGGAAATTATCAGATGTTTCCACTGAAAATTTTGGTAAATAATCAGAAATAGGAAGCCAATTACCGCCAAATCCACAAGCAGGAGACAAAAAACAAAAAAATAATTGAAAAAACAAAAAACCAATTAACACGGACACCAAAAGCTTTCTTTCTAAAAACCACTGTTTAATTTTTGATAAATACTCTAACATTTTTATATTAAAAATTTTTGCCAATTAAAATCTCCTTTAATAACACCTTTAAAATTTTAAATCCAGTAGGAATAGATTTAGCAGTGCTTTCACCACCTATCCGTTTGCGTTCTATGGTTAATATCTCTTTAACTCTTTGCTTTTTCTTCATAGCGCGAATAGACATTTGATATTCTACGGCAAAACCATCAGCATTAATTTTAAGCTCTTTGAACTTATTTTTATTTACTGCGCGAAAACCATTTATTGCATCTGTTAAATTTCCCTTAAAACATAGATTTGCCAAAGAAGTAAAAATTTGATTTGCCCAGCTTCTATAAGGAATAAAAGAACCTGCTTCGTCGGTTTGCGACTCTGGCAAAAATCTGGAAGCAATAGCCATATCATTGCCCTGTTTTATGGCATCTGCCAATTTTACAATGTCATTTATATCTTCGTTCCCGTCAGGGCTAAAAAACACTATGGCGTCGCTATTGGAAATTTCCATTCCAATGCGAAAAGCTTCTCCGCGCCCTTTTTTCTCTTGCGATATAACTTTTATATTCCTCTCCTCAAAAAATTCTTTAGTCCCGTCTTTAGAGCCACCATCAATCACAAAACACTCATCAAATTGATTAAACGGAATATCTTTAAAAAGAGCTTTCACGCCCTCTATTTCGTTAAATGTTAAAATAATTAGTGAGCTTTGCATATTTCTAAATACCAATTTATTGTTTTCTTTAATCCTTGCTCAAAAAAAATGCTTGGATTAAAATTAAATTCTTTTTTTGCTTTAGCAATATCTAATTTTCGCCGTGGCTGACCATCGGGCTTTGTAGTATCCCAACGAATTTCACCTTTAAAGTCCATAAGCTTGCAAATCAATTCAGTTAATTGCTTTATAGAAATTTCCATTCCAGAACCAATATTCACTGGTTCTGGCTTATCGTATTTTTCCGTTGCCAAAATTATTCCCTCTGCTGCGTCTTCAACATATAAAAAATCCCTGCTTACGTTTCCAGTACCCCACGCTTCTATAAAATCTTTGCCCTGTTTTTTTGCTTCAAAAACCTTTTTAATTAAAGCTGGAATAACATGGGAAGACTCTGGATTAAAATTATCGCCAGGACCATAAAGATTTAGCATCAACAAATGAATGGCGTTCAAATCATATTCTTCCCTATACGCTTGCGATTGAACAAGCATAAATTTCTTTGCCAAGCCATAAGGCGCATTTGTTTCTTCTGGATAACCATCCCATAAATTTTCTTCTTTAAAGGGTATTGAAGTTATTTTTGGATAAGAACATACACTTCCAATACCAACAAATTTCTCTACCTGCTCTAATCGCGCAGCTTCAAGAAGATTCAAAGCCATTGCTGCGTTATCAAAAAAACTTTTTCCTGGATGTTCGCGATTAAAACCAATGCCGCCCACCAATCCAGCAAGATGAATTATTATATCTACACCCTTAACCGCTTTTAAACAATCTTTAGCATCTCTTAAGTCACAATCCTTAAAATCAGGCAAAATCAAATCTTGATCTTCAACCCCAAAATCATGTAGCCTATTTACTACATGTTTTCCTAAAAATCCCGCTCCACCCGTTACTAAAATCTTTTTATTCTGCCAAAAATCCTTCATTTTTAATATATTTTAAAGCGTCAACAATTTTAGCGATATCTTCCTCTTTTAAATTTTGGTGGCAAGGAACATACATTCCTCTATCACCGACATCTTCAGCAATTGGATAAGAACTCTTTTCTCCAAAAAAGCTATAAGCACCGCTCTGGGTAGGAATACAAGAAAATATCTGTCTACACTCTACGCCGAACTTGCTAGGAAAATCTATAAGCAATTTGTTTCGTTGCTCTTTTGATTTTATCAAAACAGGATAAGCATGTGGCACAATGTAATCGTTATCTCCATCAAAAAAATAATTATGTCCCAAAGTTTCATTTAACTTAACCATATTATCATGACGCGCTTTAACATATCGAGGAAGTTCATCAATAGCTCCAAGCCCCACAGCCGCCTCTAAAGCGTTCATTTTAGCTGAAAAACCGATATGTGGAAATATAAATTTCTCTTCAAATTTATCGCTTTTTCGTCCATGATTTCTAAGAGAACGCAAATTATCTGCTAATTCGTCATTGTTTGTTACTGCCGCACCCCCTTCTCCTGTTGTAACAGAATGCGAGATATAAAAAGAAAAAGTTCCTATGTCACCAATTGTTCCACAAGATTGATTTTTATATTTTGACCCTAACGCTTCACAAGCGTCTTCAACTACGAAAAGATTATGTTTTTTTGCCAACAAAAGAATTTTTTCCATTTCTGCGGGTCTGCCAAGAAGATGAACCGGCATAATTGCTAATGTTTTTTCATTAATCTTCTCTTCTATTTTTTTCACATCAATCTGAAAATCATAACCAATATCAACAAAAACTGGCTTAAGATGATTGTAATAAAGTGAATTAATTTGCGCAATAAATGTTAAAGCCGGAACAATCACCTCGTTCCTTCCTTTTTTATCGCCAACCTTTAAAGCAGCTACTGCACACGCATCAGCCAAAGTTCCATTTGCCATAGCTATCACATGTTTAACTCCTAAAAAATTGGCCAATCGATCTTCAAATTCCTTAACATATTCTCCTTGACTAATAATTCCGCTATTTAAAGCATCTTGCATTAAAGATTTTGTTTTTTCTGAGATGTTAACAGTCCCTAAAGTAATCATATGCCCTGTTTATTGTTTATTGTTTAAATTTTTAATATCTGCGTCTACCATTATTTTCACCAAGTCCTTAAATTTCGTTTTAGGTTCCCATCCAAGCTTTTCTTTAGCCTTGCTAAAATCTCCTTGCAAAACTTCCACCTCAGCAGGTCTAAAATACCTTGGATCAATTTCCACATACTTTTTCCAATCACCAAGACCAGCGTAAGCAAAAGATTCTTGCAAAAAATCCTCAACCGAATGCATTTGACCTGTAGCAATCACAAAATCGTCTGGCTCTGAATGCTGAAGTATTTTATACATTGCCTCAACGAATTCTGGCGCATACCCCCAATCTCTTTTTGCTTTAAGATTGCCCAAATAAAGTTTTTTGTCTAATCCAGCTTTAATTCTCGCGATACTACGAGTAATTTTTCTAGTAACAAATGTCTCTCCTCTACGCTCAGATTCATGATTAAATAAGATACCATTACACGCAAATATTCCATACGCCTCCCTATAAAATCGCGTCGCGTAATAAGAAAAAACTTTCGCAACCGCATATGGGCTTCTTGGATCAAATGGAGTTTTTTCGTTTTGTGGAGGAGGAGATGAACCAAACATTTCACTGGAACTAGCCATATAAAATTTTATTGGTAAGCCAGAATTTTTTATTGCTTCCAAAATACGCAATGTTCCAAGCCCATCCGTATCAGCCGTGTATTCTGGCATATCAAAACTAACCCTAACATGAGATTGTGCTCCCAAATGATAGACCTCGTCTGGCTTAATTTGATTTATAAGCTTGGTGATATTTCCAGAATCAGTTAAATCACCATAATGCAAAAAAACTCTTACATTAATTGAATGAGGATCTTGAAAAATATGGTCAATTCTTGATGTATTAAAGGTGCTAGCTCTACGAATCATACCGTGAACTTCATAGCCCTTTTTAAGCAAAAACTCTACAAGAAAACTTCCGTCTTGACCCGTAATACCAGTAATAAATGCTTTCTTCATATCTTTCATACTAACAGCTTTTAAAAAAAATTTAAAGCTAAAATAAATTTATAATTTTTAAAAAATTCGAAATCCTGCTATACTCAAAGTGTAAAATAATATTTTTATAACTTATGAAAAAACTTTCTATTATTGTCCCAGTTTATAACGAAAAAGAAACATTATTAGCAATCCTTGAAAAAATTGAAAAAGCGGATGCTCTTAATTTAAAAAAAGAGATTATTTTGATTGACGATGGTTCAACTGATGGAACTCGCAAAATCTTAAAAAATTTAGAAAATAAATATACTGTTATTTACCACTCAAAAAATCAAGGTAAAGGCGTCGCCCTAAGAACTGGATTTCAAAACGCTACTGGCGACATTATTTTAATTCAAGACGCTGACTTAGAATATAATCCTGACAACTATCCCCAACTTCTTAAACCAATTTTAGAAAACAAAACAGATATTGTTTATGGCTCTCGTTATATTAAAAGTGGTCCCATTCCTTCTTATTTAAAATATCGTTGGGGTGGAAAATTTATTAATAAACTATGCAATATTTTATATAACTCTCATCTAACCGATGTTATGACTTGTTATAAAGTTTTTAAAGCTCCTATCTTGAAAAATCTTAAATTAAAAAGCACAGGATTTGAATTTGAAACAGAGGTAACGATTAAATCCTTAAAACAAAATCATAGAATAATAGAAGTTC
>JAUVKU010000047.1 GCA_030596105.1 bacterium | reverse complement strand
AGAATTGGCGATGAATTTGCTCCTTGTCAATGCAAAGGAAGAGATGCCGTTGCAATTTGGTTCACGAAATATGATGTTTTGGAATCAATAGAAAAAATTGTAAGATTGCTGTCAGACATAGAGACAAAACAAGATCAAAGGGTATTGATTTTGCCAACATTGCTTTCCCCAAAGCATCCTTATTTTGCTATAAATACTAATCCAAAGGTTTTAGACGGTTTGTTGAAATATTTAATACAAATAAAAGGAATTCCCGCTGGAAATATTAACGTAGCTGGCAATAGTTTTAATGAAACGCCAATTGAAGTTTCAGCAAAAAAATCAGGGCTTTTAGATGTGGGAATTCAAAATATGGTTTCTGTTTTAAATTTAGCCGATACCAAATTTAAAAGAATAAAAATGGGAAATTTTGTTTTTGATATTTCAGAAATTGTTTTTAATCAGGATTTAATAATTAATCTTCCGATTATGAAATTAGATTCAAAATTAGGCGTGAGGGGCGCTAGTATTAATGTCTCTAAGTTATTAAAAAAAGAGTCTTATCTTGGATTAAAATATCTTTTAGGAGAGGAGAAATTAGCAGTAGAACTTAATCAGGTTTTGCCAAAATTTTTAACAATAGCTGATTGCGTTAGTGTTCAAAAAACTACGGGAACTGTTTCTTACTTGGGTATGCTTTTAGCTGGTTTTAATCCTTTAAATTTAGATAGAGTTTTTGCTTCAATAGTAATGAAAAATGATTTGCCTAATTTTTTAAAATCAGTTAACCTTAAAGATATTTCAATAGCTGGCAGAACAATAGAAGAAGTTCAATTTGATGTAGAAAAAGTATAATGATAAATGATAAATAATACATTATGTTTTCTTTAACCGCACGGCCAACTTTAATAGATGTATTTTTGCCGAGAACGAGCACAAAAACTCAAGCTATTATCAAAGATATTGTTTTAATTTTAAGCTTTAGTATTGCTACGGCAGTTTGCGCTAAATTAAAAGTTGAAATTGGAGCCGTGCCCATAACAATGCAGACATTAATTGTTTTGTTGAGCGGAGCTCTGCTTGGAAGCAGGAGGGGGGCGCTTTCACAGCTTACTTATCTTTCAATGGGCTTGGCAGGAATTCCCTTATTTAGCAGGGGAGGTGGATTAGCTTATCTTTTATCTCCCACCTTTGGTTACATAATCGGCTTTGTTTTTGCCGCTTTTTTTGTTGGATGGTTAGCTGAAATAAAGTGGGAGAAAAAAGTATTTACAGCTGTTTTAGCGATGATTATAGGAAACATTTTTATTTATGTTTTTGGATTAGCTTGGCTTGCAAGATTTGTTTCATTTGAGAATGTGTTGCAAGTTGGTCTTCATCCATTTTTATTAGGAGATATATTAAAAATATGTTTAGCGGCTTTAATTTTGCCGTTAGCATGGAAAATAATTAAAAGATAATACTATGAAAGATAAAGTAGTTTTAATCACGGGAGCTTCTGGGGGTATTGGTAGAGCTATTGCTTTGAAATTCGCTAAGCGAGGGGCAAAATTGGCTCTTAATGATATTTCTTTTGCTGAAGAGAGTCTTAAAGAATTTACAAACCAACTTCAAAGAGACGGAGTAGAAGCTCAGTATTTTTTAGCTGATATTTCCAATTTTGAAGATGTGGAAAGAATGATGTCCGCAATAGGGGATAGATTTGGGAGAATAGATGTTTTAGTTAATAATGCTGGAATTGTTAAAGATAGGACTATGGCAAAAATGACAAAAGATGAATGGCAAAAGGTTATTGATGTTAATCTGACTGGCGCATTTAATGTAACAAAGACAGCATTATCGTTGCTTGTGCCAAATCAAGGTAAAATTGTTAACATCTCTTCAGTGGTAGGACAAAGCGGAAATTTTGGGCAAGTGAATTATTCTGCGGCAAAAGCTGGTTTGCTTGGTTTTACAAAAACATTGAGCAAGGAGTTGGGTAAACTTGGCGTTACTGTTAACGCTGTTTGCCCAGGATTTATTGAAACAAAATTAACAGAGGATATTCCAGACGAGTTTAAAACCATTGTTAAAAGATTAACTTCTTTGGGTAGATTTGGAAAACCTGAAGAATTGGCGAATTTAGTTGTTTTTTTAGGTTCAGATGAAGCAAGTTTTATTACTGGAGCTATAATAAATATTGATGGCGGACTTTCAATATAAAAATTGTTTAGTCGTTTGTCAATGGAAATTTTTAAAAGAAATCATCCCACCCACCACCCATTTTAAAAATTTTCATCGACAAGCTCTATTAGATTTTATTTTGTAATTATTTCTATGTTATTAACAAAACAGGATATAAAAAATATTATTCCTTACGACGACCCATTTTTATGGGTTGATGAAGTAGAGAAGATTGAAGGCGATGAGATTATTGCTTACAAGCACACATCTCAAGACGATTCATATTTTAAAGGGCATTTTATTGATATGCCAATAATGCCTGGTGTTTTGGTTGTAGAGGGATTGGCTCAAGCGGGCACAATTCTTTTAAGAAAAAAAATGGGGCAAGGTCATGAGCGTAAACATCTTTTAGCTTATGATGTTAAGAGCGCTTTTTTTTATAAACCAATTTGGCCTGGCGATAAAATAAAATATAAGGTTGAACTTTTGGGTTTTTATGCTAATAAAATTGCTAATTTTAAAGCAGAAGCAATAGTTGGAGATGAGAAAAAATGTGAAGCAAGATTTGTTGTTGCGATTGTGGATAAAGATGAATTTAAGCAGGAAAAAATAAATAAGACGCAAGGGAATGTTTTGGCAAACCAGGAAGTAAATCAGAGAGCGGTTCAAGAAGTTCAGCAGGAAGCGTCAATTATAAAACAAGAAACAACAACGGGAACAGATAGGGTAATTGAGCCTATCAAAGAAATAATCGCAACAGAATATGTGAAACAAACGAGTATGCCCCCTCTTAGGGTTGGCAATAAATACGCGCGAGTTTCAATTATTCAGGGTGGCATGGCGGTGAGAGTATCTTTGCATAATTTAGCTGGTAACGTTGCCAAATGTGGTGGTGTTGGAATTATCGCTGTTTCTGGAATGAGCGATCCAGAAGAAGTTAAATCAGAAATAAGAAAAGCAAGAGAAATTGCTGGCCCAGAAGGAGTTATTGGAATAAATATTATGGGGGTGATTGGGCATTTTGTTGAATTGGTTGATGCGGCAATGGAAGAAAAGATTGATTTAATAATTCAGGGGGCTGGGTTTAGAAATGATATTTTTGAAATTGGGAAACAATATAATGTTCCAATATTTTCAATAGCTTCGTCAGTAAAAGTAGCGTTAAAAGCAGAGCAGATGGGAGCAACGGCAGTTGTTATTGAGGGGAGCGATGCTGGCGGACATTTAGGATTTAGGAAGGGGCACGAGTTTAGAAAAACTGTTGATATTGTGAAAGATGTTGTTAAAGAAATAAAGATTCCAGTAATTGCGGCAGGTGGAGTTTATGACTCTATAGATATTGCGGAAATGTTAAGAGCTGGCGCAAAAGGAGTTCAAATGGCAACTAGGTTTGTTGCAACTCAAGAATGTGATGTTGATGAGAAATTTAAAAAAGCGTATGTTAATGCTGGCAAAGACGATGTTGTAATAATAACTTCTCCAGTTGGTTTGCCGGGCAGAGCGATTAAAACACCTTTTGTTGAAAAGATTTTAAATCATACAGCTCCAAAACCAGATCCATTAAAATGTAAGGGGTGCATAGGTCCTGTTTGCGATAAAAGTTATTGTATTTTAGAGGCTCTAGAGAATGCGCGTAAAGGTGATTTGGAAAATGGTTTGGTTTTTGCTGGTTCAAATGTGTGGAGAATAAATAAAATTGCAACCGTTGAAGAAATAATGAAAGAATTAGAAAACGAGACCAATAAAATATTAGCATTATAATTTAAGGTTATAAATGAAGCCGTTTGGTAAAAGAAATTTTTAAAAGAAATTATCCCAACCCACCACCCATTTTAAAAATTTCTTTTGCCAAGCTTTGCTAATTGCTTTACTAATTTTTAATAATTTTAAGTTTTAAATATGTTTGAAGATAATAAATTGTGTCAATTGTTAAACATTAAATATCCGATTATTCAGGGCGGAATGGCTGGTGTTTCTGAATCAATTTTGGTTTCTGCAGTTTCTAATGCTGGTGGATTAGGTGTTATTGGGGCTGGTTTTGCAACATCTGATTGGCTTAAAGAGGAGATTAAAAAAACAAAAGAATTAACCAATCAACCTTTTGGAGTTAATCTTTTATTGACAAATCCTGGCGTTCAAGAATTAATAAAAATTATTATTCAAGAAAAAGTTCCAGTTGTTTTTACTGGTGGAGGAAATCCACTTCCAGTAATTCCTTATTTGAGGCAAGTAGGCATTAAAGTTATACCAGTTTTGGCTTTGGCTCGCCTGGCTAAGAAAATGGAAGACAATGGCGCTGATGCTGTTGTTGTTGAGGGATTAGAATCAGGTGGGCATATAGGCAAAAATACTTCGTTTTGTTTAATTCCTCAGGCAAGAAAATTAATTGAAAGAATTCCTTTAATTTCAGCTGGTGGAATTTATGATAACAAAACAGCAAAAGCTGCTTTTGCTTTGGGCGCTGATGGAGTTCAAATGGGAACAAGGTTTTTGGTTTCAGAAGAGTGTCAGATTCATGAAGAGTATAAAAAGGCTGTTTTAAGCGCAACAGATGAGGCAATAGGCGTTGCAGCGCGTTTTACGGGTCATCCAGTAAGAGTTATAAAGAATGGGTTATATGAAAAACTTAAAAAAATGGAAGAAAAAAATCCGTTTCCAGAAGAAATAAAAGCTGAAAGGTTTGCTGGTTCAAAAATAGCAAGCGGAAATATTGATGTTGCTCCATTGCTTTGCGGTTTGGTAGCTGGTTCAATTTCGGAAATTAAAACTTGCAAAGAGATAATAGAGGAAATAG
>JAUVKU010000048.1 GCA_030596105.1 bacterium | reverse complement strand
ATTTATTTTACGCCTTAGAGCGACCTTTGTTTTTTTCTAAGACATTATTAATAATTTTTTAAATAGTTTGACTATTTCTTAAAAACAAAAAGCAGAGCCCCTCCAGAACTGTCTATGGTTTTAGGTTCTCTGTTTTTAATTCTAAAAGATATTTATTTAATTATACACTCATAAAAAATATTTTAACTTATACTTAAGGTTTTGTCAAAAAAGTTTTGTTTTGGCTCCCGGGGCAGGTTTACAGAATCATGCACCACAAAACGCCCCTGTTGGGGCGTTTGTGTCGCTTGCTCGCGTACTCGGACAGCTTCCGAACTTTTTTGACTGAAATTAGATAATTTGTTTTTTTCTTAGTCAAGTGAGCAATTAAAGATTAAATATATCGGAAAATTATTGTATCTTTCTAGAAATTTGTTTGTATTCTCATTTCTGGGCTTAGTAGGTTTGCATTCATCCATATTATCAACCCTGAGGCCTGAACTGACAATTAGATTAAAATAATCGCTAATTTTTCTATGATAATCTTCAAATAGAAAATTGCTATTATCAAATTTTTGTGAAACCCTGAATTTTACTTCTGATTTAAAATAACCCTGAAAATTTACTTTTACATCATTTCTTGTAAATAAAAATTTTTGCATATAATGATTAAAGCCTGGGTGTCCAACGCTAATAACAAGACGGCCATCCTTTTTCATTAAGCTCCTCATTTTCTTTAAAGTTTTTTTTATTTCTGCTTTTTCCCGAATAGCCGGCAAAACCATGCTTAGAATAATGAAATCGAATTTATAGTTGGTTTTGTTTTTGAAACTAGACGTATTGGCTACGAAAAAATTTGCCTCAGGGTATGTTTCCTTGGCCGAAGTAATCATATCTTCTGATACGTCAAAACCATAATAATTATAGCCCAGTTTTTTCGCAATTGAAAAAATATCTCCTCGACCACAACCTGCGTCAAGGAGTCTTATTTTGTTACCTTTCTTCTCTTTTATCGCCCTTTTTATTCCCGGGAACAAAATGTATTGATTTACTTTTCTTGGTTTGTAATTTTTTGCTGATTTGCCGTAGTATTCTTGCATTTGTGGCTAGTTAACATATATGCTTATTATATGTAATAATTTAAAAAACATCAATTTTTTTACACAATTTTTTTACGCTTGCTATTTTAATTATTTTGTGTTATAGTATTTTATTGCACATTAACATTTTAAACATAAAGAGAGGATAATCATGAAATATATTGATTCTGATAAACTGGCAAAGGGATTAAGAAAAAGGCTTGTTAATTTAAACGATAAAAAAGTTTTAATTGCACAACTTCTGGAAACAGAAGAAGAAAAAGATAGTTATACAAAAGTAAATTGCCATGGCTTCGGACGCATAAGAAGTTTTTCTAATTATTCCTTACACCTTAGAAATTCGCAAAAGAATAAAAACGAACAAATTAAACCATTGTTAAGAGGGTGCGACAATAGCAAGGTATTGCTCGCGCAGGCTTTTCAGATCGCAGGTTGTAATTGGAATTGTTGGTATTGTTTTGTTGATATGTCTCGGAGAATAGCTCAAATTAAAAATGGGGAGTATTTTTCCGCGAGTGAGCTCGTTGGCATGTTTTTGGCTGTAGAAGACATTAATATTCTTGATTTAACCGGTGGACAACCAGACCTTGTTCCTGAATGGATTCTTTGGGTTATGGAAGAGCTTGATAAGAGAAATTTAAGGAATAAAATATTTCTCTGGGTCGATGACAACTTAAGTACTGATTATTTTTGGAAATACTTAAATGACGGACAGATAGAATATATAACAAAATTTCCAAAGCATTCAAGGGCTGGTTGTTTTAAGGGTTATGACGAAAGCTCCTTCTCCTTTAATACCGGAGTAAGTTCAAGATTGTTTCAAAGACAATTTGATTTATTCAAGCGTTTTATTAAAGAAGGCATGGACATGTACGCGTATGTCACGTTCACAAACAAAGAAGATATCCATCTGGATAGGAATATAAAACTTTTTATGGACAGACTACAACGCCTACACCATAACCTTCCCCTAAGGACAATCCCTTTAAAAATCGTTTCTTTCTCGGCAGTTCGTTCATCAAATCAAGAAAATTTTAGCCATGCTTTAACTTTTCAATTTGAAGTTTACAGCGCTTGGCAAAATGAGCTGTACAATAGGTTTGACTCAAGAGAAATAGACCTGCCATACGAAAAAATATCATTAGCTTAATAGGAGGTCATGATGAATAAATATTATTCCCTCACACAGACATTGCAATGCGGCCATGCTTCATCTCAAAAAATTGCTATTTCAAGTGATGGTGTCTTTCTTGTTTCGGGACTATGGAGCGGCATAATTGACATTTGGCAATTATCTTCAAATGCAATACTTTACCGATATAACGAACATTCCGAAGCAATTACTGATTTAGCAGTAACGCATGATAAAAAGGTAATTTCAGCTTCTTACGATGGTGATATTTGTATCTGGGATATAGACATGGGAGAAAGGATTTATAAAACCAAAAAATTCGGAGTAATCAAAAAAATAATTATATCCGATGACGGCGAATATGTCGGCCTTGTTAACTCAAGTAACAGGATAAGGTTTTTAAACCTTAATGATTTTAGAGATGATTTTTCAATATCAACCAAGACAAGAGAGATTACAAGTATAATTTCTCACAAAAATGGAAAATACTATATCATTGGTTCGTTTACGGGCGAAATAGAGATTTGGGATAATCAAAATTTCAGAAGTATTTGTATGTTTAGGGCTCATAATGAACCGATTACAGGTTTAACAACAGACATACAAGGTACAATATACTCAGCATTTTGGGACTGTACGGTAAAAGCATGGGATATTAATTGGCTTCAAAAAGTCAAGCAGAAAGGTGTTTTTAAAGGACACTCAAGTTGGATTTTAGACATTGACGTTGCAGCTGACAACACGCTGATTACATGCTCAACAGATAGGACGATCAGAACATGGGACATTGCGAAATATTCGGAAAAAGAAGTGCTATTCGGCCATGCCGCCCCCGTTATATCCATATCCATATTTTTACCAGAACAAACTATCATATCAAGTTCAGCTGACCATACCATAAAAATCTGGGAGAGAGAAAGAAATTGCAAGGAAGATCAATTCCACAAAAATTCAGTCTGGGGAGTAAAATTCGATTCAAAAAGCAAAACGGTTATTTCTTCATCGGCAGACAGATCTATTGGTCTTTATTGGCTAGACAGCAAAAAATGCAAACAACTAAACGGTCATCGAAGTTGGGTAAATAATTCTTCTATTTCCCATAAAGGAGATTTTGCGATATCAGCCTCGGCTGATAATCAGCTAATGATTTGGGATATCGAATCAGGATGCCGCACGAATACCCTGCTGGGACATTCAAGGTGGGTAAACGATGTTGTGATTTCCCAAAATGATATGATCGCAATTTCTGGATCGGCTGACAGGACTGTACGAGGATGGGATTTGAAAAGTAAGGTCGAAAAATTTTTATTAATTGGACACAAATGTCAAGTAACTTCAGTTGACTTAACGAGTGATAATTCTCTGGCTATTTCTGCTTCCGCTGACCATACCATAAAAATTTGGAGACTTTCTGATCAGAAAAATATCAAAACTTTAACTGGCCACAATGGGGCCGTAACTTCAATTTCTCTGGCGCATGAGAGTAATATTATTATCTCCGGCTCCTTGGACGGATCACTTAGATTATGGGATTTTAAAAACCATAATGAATCCGAAATTCTTCAAAACGACGTTCAGAGAATTTGGTATGTTTCAATAACACCAAATGCCGAAAGGGCTGTATCTATTTCCGGAATGTTTATATATTTATGGGATGTCAAAAATAAAACCTTAATATACAAACATGCCAACAAGTGCATTTTTACAGCCTGCGCCATTTCGCCCGACGGGAGACTGTTTATCGGCGCCGATTTATTTGGCAAACTTCACTTATTTGGTGTTAAAAAGGAGAAAAAAATTGGCACAATATGATGAAAAAAAAATTAAACAATATATTCAAAAAAGAAGAGTCACTCTCTTTATGAACGGCGAGGAAACAAGCCCAAAATGCTGGTTTTCGCTTTGCGCAATTGAGATATTAAAAATGTGCAATACTGAATTCCACGCAATTAATATTTTAGAAAGACCTGCGATGTGCGACTTCGTAAAAAAATATTCAAGCTGGCCGATGTTTCCTCAACTATTCATTGACGGTGAATTTATTGGAGGAAGCCACATAATGATTGAAATGTATCAATCTGGCAATCTGCAAAAAATAATCCACAATTAAAACCTCTTGCAAATTAGAGGTCAAAAAGGCATTCGAGTAATACTACGAATGCCTTTTAAAATAAATAAAACTTTATTCAAATCACATGCCAAGAAAAATTGACAAGAGAAAAAATAATGGTGGAGCTAGGTGGGGTGTCGGAAGGCCTTTCGGCCCAAATCTACAACCCGCAGAAACAAATAAAAAACACTGGCAAAAGCCAGTATTTTTTATTTGCTCGCATACAGGGATAGCTTCCGAACTTTATTGTGTAAAGTTAGTATGAATTAATGTTTAAAAAAACTTACTTAACAATGCTTTTTAACCCTTCTTTTAAATACTCTAAATCTTTATTTATTTCAATTATAATTTTATCTATTCCATTTAATTTATCGTTCGTTACTGAGTATTTATTAGCTATGCTATCAATTTGATTTGAATAAAAATCTAATTTTATGGTTAACTCTCCTAATTCTCGATTATTGTCTGAGTACAAAGTAAAAAGTAAAATTATTATACCC
>JAUVKU010000056.1 GCA_030596105.1 bacterium | reverse complement strand
AATCAAACGAAAACAGCACATAGAACATAGGTTCAGACTAATCTGTAATTTAGGGGATCGGATGGAACCGCCACCATTAAAAACACCAGGAAAAAGAGGTCGTTATAAACGTACAAAAGGGCGGAACCTTGTCGAAAGGTTAATCAAATATCAGGATGCTGCTCTGGCATTCGCCTTTAACGAACAAGTGCCATTTACTAACAATCTGGCAGAAAGAGATATTAGGCCCACTAAAATAAAACAGAAAATATCTAACTCATTCCGAAGTTTTAAAGGAGCAGAATTTTATGCCCGAATTGAAGGCTTTATATCTACCGCTAGAAAAAATGATAAAAATATCTTTGGCGAACTTTGTACTACCTTTGATGGTAATAATTTTATTACGGAAATGTAAGCTGCTAAATAATTACGTTAAAAGAAAAAAAGAGCTGTAAAGGCAGTTTGACGCAAAAGCTACCGGATTTATTAGAAATCAGACAAATATAAGTCGATTTAAGCGATGTTCAAATAGTATAGTAGGATTTTTTTAGGAAATGGTTTACAAGCTTAGAAATTTAGGGTCAGTCTTCAGGGGCTTGAAAATGTGCTTGTTCAGCGTTGGGCTTTTGAAATTTAATTTTTTTATCTTCAAAAAGTCTTAATTGCTTCTGTAAATTATAATCTTTTTTATTTTCAACTCTTTCCATTCCAGTAGTCCTAGCAGCAGCCGTTACTTCACCCCAATTAATAAAATAGTTATCAAAATATTCTATAGGATATGAGCTAAAATTAATAACATCTTTCCTTGAGGGGATTCTATTAAGTTTAATAGATAATTCTTTAACATCTAATTGAAGAGTCTTTTTATCCACCACGTACTTCTGCTTTTCTAATCTTTTAACATAGCTATTTTTAGATTTAGGCGTAACATTTTGCTTCCTAAATGGATCTATTCCATTTTCTAATTCATAATGTCTATCTATGGATAAATTATAATATTTTTCAGATAATTCTATTCCAAAAAACTTTCGATTTAATTTAGCTGCACAAAGAGAGGTTGTCCCTGAACCATTAAAAGGGTCTAAAACAATATCGCCTTCATTAGAAAATAAAGAAATTAAGCGATTCATAAACATAGGAGGAAGTTGAGTCGGGTGGTCAACTCGTTTACTATTATGCTTAAGCCTATGAACATCCCACCAGAGATTTGTAACTCTTAATTTGTCATCGACTTTATTTTTTTTCCTTTTATTGACACAACTTGCTCTATTGCAGTATAATTCTTTGATTGTTGTCAAACTCTCTTGTTCAAGAACCGAATGAGAACTACGGGATATACCAGGTATAATGTCAGATTTACCTTTTGTAAAACATACTATTGAATAGTGAGCAGGCATAATCATTCTAACTGGAAGACTTAAACCTTCCCATAAAATCCAATCCTGAAATGTGAGTATATTTTTTAAATGCTTAAAATGTCTTACTGTCCACTGTGGAATATTTAAAATAGCAACTGTTTTTCCAGGCTTAATAACTCTAGCTAACTCTGAAATCCATTTATCGCACCAATTAAAATATTCTCTGATATCAATAGCATCATCCCAACTCTCATACTTTTTATTAACATTATAAGGGGGGTCAGCAAAACAGAAATCAACACTATTTGAGGGAATCTTTTTAAAAATATTTAAACAATCCCCATTAATAATCATGGAATTATTATTCCCATTATATTCAAAATCATTTAAAGAACTCGTACTAATCTCTGACAGGTACTCTTTATCAATAGGGGAATATTTTTTTGATAGATCAATAATTTTTAAAAATTTGTATGGTTTAATACCAAATAAGTCCTGCAATCTTGCAATTACACAATCAATGTCTTGATTGTAATCAATTTCAATATCTCTCCAAACATCTGACATTAATGTGCCATACTCGTGATATAGATGTTTTTTACCACCATAATCTTTCGTGGTTTTTTCACAGCTTGGACAGAAAGTATATCCAATTCTCGTCTTAGTATGTTGTAAACTTTTCGTATATCTAGTAATAATAACAAGCGCCGCATGATGTTGGTCTAATCCAGATTGCGTTTTCAGAGATTTATTTAGCTTGACACCTATCCAAAGTTTCAAATGACCAAGAGGGCTCAATTCTGATAAAAAATGTGCAGCAAAAACAGGTGATGTCAAAATTGCTATTGTAGCATTCTTATTTGAATTTTCAATAAAAGCATTAAGCTCCTTTGTTAAATTTTCAATACTTGAAATTTTCTCTTCAATATGGTAAAAAGGTAATTTAATAAACCAAACATCATTTTCTGTAAAACTCTGTATAGTGCTTTCACCAGCATTAACTATTTGTAATTTTATATTTGTTTCACTTAGGTGAGCCATAATTTACTTTAAGGTTTTAAGAAATTTTACTAATTCATCCAATTCACTATCTTTGAAAGTAACTGTGCAATCACTGTATTGACAAATGGTTCTTAATGCAGATTGTCGTGCAAAATTCCCAGCACCATCTATTACGTAAGCAATCTTATGTCCTTTAGAGTGTAACAATTCTTGTCGTGCTTGAGCTTGTCCAGCTTTTCTTTCAATAGTTGAATTTGTAGTTACTTGAAAGCTTACTTCAACTGCACAAAACTCACCTTTGGGAGATTGTGCTATGATATCCACTGATAAAGAAGTCCTTTCATTTTGGCTTACATTGGGTAATTGGTCTTTATTTATACGCCAATCTGGAAGCTTTGCTTCTAAATAATCTTTAACATAATTCTGCGTTAACTGTCCTAAAGTATTCGCTTCTGCTCCACCAGTAATTCTACTAACCCATATATATCTTTGTTTTACAAAGGTTTCTAATTCTTCTGTTTTTCCAAGCATTGTTCCAATGATACATTTTTCAGTAATATCAGCTGGAATTTTTTCATTAATTGCGGAGCCACCAAAAAGCAATAACATACAGGCATCTTCCATCATTGGCGTCAATTCAACAGATTTTATTAAACCTTCACCATCAACCGATAAATTTTTATTGTTCCAAGTCGAACTATCTGATAATGTTTGAAATTTATAATTGAAATTTTTTCCATCCCATAGAAAATTCATTTCATTTTTAAGAATACCTGGAAGTTCCTTTTTAAATCGCATCAATTTCTCCCCTCCAATATCTGAAAGGACAATTAAATGTTTTAAAAACAAATTACCTGATAAAGTTTTTGAACTCGAAAGAGTATCTTTCCATTTATAAGGATTTGCATCTGAAATATTTAAAAGACTGATAAACTTATCTTGTGTCTCAATAAGTTTTGGAATAATACTAGAATCCTTTTCCTTCTCAGCTATCTCTGCTGGCCAGAATTTTAGTGCTCTATTTTCTAATTCTTGAATGTCTCTCATCAATTTTTTCTTTGATCACAAAAATAACATTTTAATCTGTGGGTAGGAAAAAAAATAACTCTTTTGGCAACAAAGGGACAGAAAGTGTGACAAGCTGGAAGACCTGAGAAAAAGAATTAATTGATTAAGCAACTTTTTCGAAAAAGAACCGAAAACTGGTTTGTTTTTGAAAATGGGGGTTAGTATGCTCCGGATTTTTGATCAAATTAAAATTTGGGAGTCAATATGCTCTGGATTTTTTCTTCCATCTTTTCAATTTTAGGGGGTCAGTATCTGCCGGATTGTCACTCATCTTCCTTTGAAAATGTATCGTAATCCTGCTCTTTTTTTGCCGGTTTTAGGGGGGCAACTTAGTCCGGATTATCCAGGGGGTCAGTATTGCCAGAATGTCAGCTTTTTGCTCACACCAGGGGGGTCAACATCACCGGAATAAGGGGGTCAGTATGCCCGGAATAGGGGGGCAAGATGTTCCGGAATTTACAACTGAATCGACGAGGCAGTAAACCTGCTTGGAATTGGGTGCGTATTCCTGCCATTCCGGACACCATGTCCTGATTTAAACGGACACCCTGTCCTGATTTATCCGGACAGTTTTTTCATCTCTCTTTTTCGCATAAATATTTCACTCAAAATTACTTATTATTTTTATATTTCTTCCTCATTGATTGATTCACCTTCAAGTTCGATTCGATGAGAACTATGGACCAGCCTGTCAAGAATAGCATCCTCTTTATCATAACATTCACATAAAGCGGATGCAATTATGGACAGATTGGCAGTAAATGCCCACCGTTTTGAATTGAAAGGAGAGTCACTTAGAAAGAAAAAATAATATTATATTTGCATTACAAATCGATGCCAAATCAGACTGTACACT
>JAUVKU010000005.1 GCA_030596105.1 bacterium | reverse complement strand
CCCCCCCCCAATTTGTCAAACAAAAAAGAACATTACGAAATGCTCCAGCAAAGACTGCGACTATATTAAAAAATAGAAACAAAAAACAGAGACTATGCCTCTGTTTTTTAATATACTATTTTATGTCTCTAAACTTCTCTGGTTTCAAGTCCTTTTAGTAAATTTTCAGCTTCTTCTTTTGAGTCAAAATAAATTGTGAGCTTTGGCTTATTTATCTCGGTTCCAAATTTTATTCTTTTGACTTTAAAAATTTCTTTTGCTTTTTGTTCAAGATGTTTAAAATCTTCTATAAATTGCGCTGTTTTTGCTTTTGGTTGCCAAACTTTCAATTTCTGAGCAGCGCCCTCTGCTTCTCTAACATTAAGTCCATCTCTCACAATTTTTGAAAATAAATCTTTTTGTTTTTCTGGTTCTTTTGCCATTAAAATCGCACGCGTATGACCTTCTGTTATTCTTTTATCTCTTACTGCCTGCTTTATTTCTTCGGGCAAATCAAGAATTCTCAAAGCATTGCTTATCACTGGCCTACTCACGCCAACCATTTTAGCAATCTCTTGATGTCCAAAGTTAAACTCTTGTTCTAATCTTTTATATGCTTCTGCTTTTTCCATTGGATTTAAATCACTACGCTGAACATTTTCAATTAAAGCAATTTCCAATTTTTCTTTATCATTAGACTGACGAATAATTACTGGGACCTGCTTTAATCCAGTCATCTTTGAAGCCAACAACCTTCTCTCTCCAGCAATAAGCTGATATTCAACAATTCTTCCTCCTGTCACATCCATTGAACGCTTTGTAACAATTAATGGTTGCAAAACCCCGTATTCTCCAATTGAATCAGATAATGCCTGAAGACCATTAGAATCAAATTCTTTCCTTGGCTGAAAAGGATTTGACTTTACTTTTTCAATTTCAACGAAAAAAATTGCTTCCTGTCTTATCGGAACATCTTTATTATTATTTGTTTTATTCGGAATTAATGACTCAATTCCTTTTCCAAAAATTTGCTTCATAATTAATCTTTATCGTTGATTATTATTTTTTCTTCAATATGTGTATTATTTTGTAATTCTTGATAATCTCTTAAAATTAATTCATCTGCTAATTCACGGTATGCCCTTGTTGCTATAGAAGTTGGCGCATATTGCAAAACAGGTTTTCCAAATCTCGGAGCTTCAGATAAAACAACGGCTCTTGGGATAACTGTATCAAAAACATAACCAGGAAAATTTCTCCTAACCTCTTTTGCGACCTCTCTTGAAACGCAATTCCTATTATTATACATAGTCAAAAGAGCGCCAGAAACCTTGATATCTTGATTAAGATTTTCTTTAACAAGTTTAATTGTTGACAATAATTGCCCCAATCCCTCTAAAGCCAAATATTCACATTGAACAGGAATTAAAACTTCTTTTGAAGCCATTAAAGCGTTCAAAGTAAGAAGCCCTAAACTTGGAGGGGAATCAATAACAATGAAATCATAAGAACCCGCCACCTTTTCTAAAGTTTGCTTAAGCTTAGACTCTCTATCTTTCATATTCACCAATTCCACTGTAGCCCCAGCCAAATCTGACGAAGCTGGCATAATATCGTATCCAAAAAATGCAGTCTTTCTTATTATCGCATGAGGGCTCACCTGCTCTGTAAGCGCATTGTAAATAGAAAGTGGAACATTCTTAGGGTTAATTCCTAAAGAAAAAGTTGCATTAGCTTGAGGATCAAAATCAACTAGCAAAACCCTTTTTCCTTTTGCAGCTAAAAATACTGGCAAATTAACGCTGGTTGTTGACTTCCCCGTTCCTCCTTTTTGATTTAATATGCTAATGATTCTTACCATTGTATTATTTTAGCATAGCATTATTAGATTTACAAATCGCTAATTTTTTGCTAAAAAGAAGGTGAACATATTATGCCGGGGTGGCGGAATGGTAGACGCGGTGGATTCAAAATCCACTGTTCGCAAGGACATGTGGGTTCAAGTCCCACCCCCGGCACACAAAAACCCCGCTCCAATTTTATTATTGGAGCGGGGTTTGTATTTGTGATTGAATTTGGATTGTTTTTTATCTTTATTTAGATTTGACTATTCTGTCTTTGGGCTTAACTATTTTATTTAGACTTGTTGCTTGATAGGTCGCGTAGCGAAATTTTCAGATTTTGAGACAAATTTTTCAAATAATTTTTGCGGTTTATCTTATGATAAGCCAATAAAATTTTTGGGAAATTTGACCAAAATATGGAAATTGCAGTAGCGAGTTATTAAGCAACGAGTCTATTAATTAGCCATGCGGAGAAAATACCAACCATAGCTCCAGCAAGAATATCCAAAGGCCAATGAATACCGCAAAATACCCTACCCAAACATATCAAAAAAGTTCCATAAAAAAACAGGAACCCTGCTTTCTTATTATAAAAATAGACTGTTGCTGATAATGCGAAATAAAAAGCAGCGTGTCCAGAAGGAAAAGCGGCAGAATTCGCGTGATATAAAAGCTGATTAACATTGTTCTCAACAAAAGGTCTTGGCTTGTGCCAAATAAAACGAATAATTTCAGTAAACACAAAACGAGAAAGAATTATAGACGAAACAAACTCGGAAAGCATTAGACCTATTGCCCGATACTTCTTAAAATTTTTAAACAGAAATAAAAAAACTCCAACGATTAAAACATATTCAAAATAATGCGCAAAAAAAACACCTAAATCATCAAGCCAATCCCATCTTCCAGCAAACCCATTTATAAATTGAAAAACATAAAAATCTATATTCATAATTTAATTATTTTTCTAAACCAAGACTTAAGCTCAGAGACTTCACCCAAAAATACAAAACATAACGAGAACATTCCAGCTAAGAGAAAAACGAATTTAATATTCATTTCTGGAATAAAGAAAAAAATAAAACCCAAAATTGCAAGTACCAAAAAGCGAGAAATAGCAATAATTATATCTCTATAAATAAAAAACTCGTCAATCTCCTCGCCCTTATCTTTTGCTTTTTCATACAAAATTGCTTGCTGTGGAATTCCAGCTGATGTTCTTGCAAATCTATAAAATCCTTGAGCTAAAAAAGCAGAGGAAGGACTTATCACGAAAAATTTTCCTATCCAAGCGCCAACTGTTAACACCGAACCAATCGCCAAAAGTTTTGTCCTATTCATTTTGTCAGTAATTCTACCCATATATAAAGTAAAAAACATTGAAACAATTAAAGCGAGCGTTGCAATACCTCCGATAGCAAAAGAACCAATCGCTAAAATATTTAAAAATATCGGCCATACAAAAGCATTGATTGCTCCCTCAACACCAAGCGCTGAAAAAGCGATATTGTGCCCCCTGTTACTTTTTTTAAAGACCCTCTTATATGCCTGCAAATAAGAATCGCTATATGTCTGATGCACTTCTGGAGAAAGAAGCATGGGAATAACCGAACTAAATAACACACATAAAACAACAATAAATAAGGTTGGATAACCATAGAATAGAACAATAACACCTCCAACGGTAGGAGCTAAAATTCCAGGTATTGCGCTTACAAAATTAAGCCGAGAAAGATCTTCCCCTAATTGCCTTTTTTTAGAAATCCTAGAAAAATTAGTATGATATGCTGGCCAAAAACATATCAACCCCAAAACATATAAAATCATTGCCAATGGCACAAACAACCATGAAATATTAAAAAAAAGTAAACTTATATAAAAACCCCAAAAAAAGGGGTGCGAAAGAAGTATCGCCTTTTTAATACCAACCCTCATCATTATATGCCCACCCAATGGAGCCAATAATGCTTTTAAACCGTAAACTCCAGCAAAAAAGAAAAACGCAAAAGACAAAGAACCAAATTGCTCATAAATATAAATCGGCACAAACAAAGTAATCATACCAAGAGCAAACCCGCGAATAGCAATGCTAACAAAAAACCTGTCTGACTCCCTTTTCAAAAAAAAGAATAAATATGAAACTGGATTAAAATTAGAAAAATGCATAATTTAACTTAATAATCTTAAATAGTAAAAACCTTTTTTTATTTTAACACGACTTAACATTAAACTCTACATTATTTTTTTCGCGAGCTTTAACAGAATAATATTGTGTTAATTTTTTGGCTTTTTCCAAAGCCAATTCAGAAATTTTTCCTTTTGCATAATTTCGCACCAAAGTTAAAGGCCCAGAAATTTTTTTCATCTCAATCAAAATATCTTTTTTCATCATCTTTTTTTTAATTTCTTTATTTTCATTCTCATCCCTACCCACCACAATCTTTATTTCCTTGTCCCAAATATGCCTGCCAAGTTTTAATAATTCAATATCATCACCTCCACATTTTGGACAAATCCCCCATAATTCCTTTAATCGCTTGCTAAATTCCACATCCGTTAGAAGACAACCACCCGCTGGAACAGGATATTCTTTAATTCCATATTTCTTAGCCAAAGCCATTTGTTTTTGCCTGCCTCTTCCCAAAATATTCAATAATTTTTCCCTATCTATTTGGCCTGTTTGTTCTAAAATAATTGGCTTTAATAATTTTGCCGAAAGGGGACGCAAAAGATGACCCTCTAAACCAGATTGTTTTTCTATTAATTTCAAAGATCTCTTGTTCTGGGACATCGGCCGTTCACCCAAAACTTCACCAGTAGCGATAAAATCAAATCCATTTTTTTTCATCATTTTTCTTGCTATTTCTAACATTAAAATATGACAATCAATACAAGGATTTATCCTCTTCCCATAACCATATCTCGGCTTTTTAACTAATTTCAAATGCTCCTCGGAAAAATTAACCACTTTTAGCGGAAGCTTAATTTTTCTTGCCATTTCTTTCGCCTGCTTAGCATCAAAAAAATAACTTTCAAACGATATTCCTTTAACTTCTATGCCCTGTTCAACCAAAACTTTCGCGGCAAGAATTGAATCCAGTCCTCCTGAAAACAAAAGCAAACACTTAATTTTCTTATTTCTATTCTTTTTATCTTTCATAATTTAATTTTAACTGCCGTTATTAAATATTATCATTTTTAACCACAATTTAAAACCGCCTTGCTTTTTTATAATAATTTTAATTCTTTTTTATAAAAAATAAGCTATAATAAAAATATCAGCACATATCTTAATATACAAATACAATGAAAAAAATAAACTTACTGTTCCTAACAATAATCGCGATACAAGTCTTTTTTGTTCTTCCTATTTTTGCGCAAAGCCAAGAAAATACGGTTAGAGTAGGTGTCTATGATAATCATCCCAAAATTTATCAAAACGAAAATGGAGAAATATGTGGTTTTTGTGCAGATATTATTGACTATATCGCAGAAGCAGAAAAATGGGACATACAATATGTTCACGGAACTTGGGCCGAAGGACTTGAAAGACTGGAAAAAAATGACATTGATATTATGGTAGATGTCGCGCTGTCCAAAGAACGAGAAAAAATTTATGATTTTAATCAAGAAACAATTCTTGTCAATTGGGCTGCTGCTTACGCAACACCTGGAGTTGAAATTAATTCTATATTTGACTTAGAGGGCAAAAAAGTTGCAGTTATGAAAAGAGGAATACACTACTGTGGCCCATACGGATTAAAATTTCTAACAGATAGTTTTAATATAAAAATTGAAGTTATTGATGTTGATGTTTATGCTGATGTATTTGAATCGCTAGATAAAAATAATGCAGATGTGGGAATTGTAAATCGTATTTTCGGAATATCAAACCAAAACAAATACGACATTGTTCGCACAAACTTAATTTTTAACCCGATTGAACTTAAATTTGCTTTAAAAAAAGATAACACCGATAATATACTGCTTATTAATACGCTTGATTATCATCTAGTAAAATTAAAAGGAGATCCAAATAGTATATATTACGAAAGCATAACAACGCATCTAAAAGGAGTTGTTGAAAAAGTTGAAATAATTCCAAATTGGATAAACGCAACCATTTTCGTCATAACCCTACTACTTCTTCTAGCTATTATTATAATTTTTTTATCAAAGCAATATCAACATAGATTAAAAGAAAAAATTGAAAAAACAAGCATTGAAATCAAAGAATCTGAAAAAAAATATAAGGGTTTTTTTAAATCATCCTCTGATGCAATCATGATTCTTAATAAAAATTTATTCATTGACTGCAACAAAGCAACTCTAAAAATGTTTGAGATGAAATCCATAAATAACTTCAAGAAAAAACATCCAGCCGACTTGTCACCCAAAAAACAACCAGATGGACAAAATTCAATGGAATTGGCAAACAAACAAATTGCAAAAGCACTTGAAAAAGGATCAAATCATTTTGAATGGATGCATAGACGAAACGACGGAACTGATTTTTATGCCGATGTCATGCTCACCAAAATTACATTAAAAGATGGACCAATAATTTGGGCCACTGTCCGCGACATAACAAAACAAAAACTCCGTGAACAAAAATTTCAAGAACTAGACGACCTTAAAAATAAATTTATTCAAATCATGTCCCACCAACTGCGGACTCCCCTTGGATTAATCCGATGGAATCTTGAAGAAATTCTTTCAGAATCTATTGGCAGTCTTTCAAAAGAACAAAAAATAATTTTAGAACTAGCTTATAAATACAACTTAAACATTATCGGCGAACTAAATAACAGCATTACCGTGTTAGATATTAAAAAAGGAAAATTATTGATTATAAAAAAACCCGCTAAGATTGAAAAACTCTGCGAATCCGTTCTTAGCGAATTTAAAAAAGCCTGCAATTTAAAAAATATTACTTATAAATATAAAACCCCTGACGAACCTATCCCTGAAATTCGTGCAGACTCTGCAAAAATTCGCAATATATTTACGCAACTAATAAAAAATGCTATTGATTATACAAAAGATGGTGGAAAAATTAATCTAAGTATCGTGCTAAAAAATAATAAAATACGATTTGAAATAGCTGATACTGGAATTGGAATTCCGAAAGCAGAACAAAGTTATATATTTACACAATTTTTCCGAGCTTCAAACGCATCAAAAATGGCACCCAATAGATCTGGCATTGGATTATTTATTGCCAAATATTTTGTTCAACAACATAATGGAATAATTGGATTTGAAAGCACCGAAGGAAAAGGGTCAAAATTCTGGTTTGAAATTCCAGCAATCCAAGAAAACAAGAAATAAAAAAATTATTGCTCACAACAATTGTGCAATTCTTGATATATTGAACATATTAAAAAAGAGAGCTCTGCTCTCTTTTGTTTTTATCTTTGTTTTTATTCCCTCTTTTTTAATTTTAAAGGACTGTTATGCTACACTTTATAACACCAAATTTATACCTATTTGTCAACCCAAAACTTGACAAAAACCGATAAATACATGAAAATATAAAATCGCAATTGAATAGAGATATTAAAAATTTGCGACAGGATATTAAAAACGAAATAGGAGAAAATGAAAAAATGGATCCAACAATAGCAATAGAATTAGCGCCATTCAACATTTACCACACATTAATCATATTGGGTGCTTACTCATTGATTGCAAATTTAATAATTGGAGTCATGACCCTAAACTTTGACCCTCCCTATAAGCTGTTGAATGCACTACTAATTTTTGGATTAATTGCAATCATAGTGGGAATAGCTGCGGGTGGACTCGATCAAAGACAGGTACAGAATATGACGGAAATTGAAACACTGGAACAAAATTTTAAAAATAAAACCTTCCTGATTAGAGAAATGAGTCAGAAAGACCTGCTTGAAGGCTCGGGAGGAATGAACGGAGGATTTCTGCTTATAGCAGGAGTAATACACGGCGAAATTCAAATGGCTGAAACGCAAAAAATAACCTTAATCTACAGAGAAAGCAATAGCCCAGAACATAAAATTGAAACTTTTGAATTAGAAAAACTATCAATAATAACAATTGGTAAGAATGAACAACCGCATTTCAAATACAACAATGCGTACTATGAGACACGAGACAACTTGCTCACCCTGAAATCTGGAAAGCCAGTATTGTATCTCCCAGAAGGGTGGCAGATATTCGGCCCCAATTAGAACAAACAAAAAAGACGATAGCAAATAAGCTAATCGTCTTTTCTATTTGAAAATAATTTAAACTCTTTTTTTAATTATTTCTTGAAATTCCGTATAAAAAGATGTGTTATTTAGAATATTCTTTCTTACAATAGAGTTCGGACCAATCTTACAATTTGAACCAATAAAAACACCTGGCATTATATTTACTCTTGTTCCTAAAAATGTGTCTTTGCCAACAATGACTCCTAAATGTTTTAATCCAGTGATTCTTTTTTTACCTTTTACTGTTAATTCTATTGTTGCCCTATTTAGCCTCACATTTGAAGTTATTAAGCCAGCTCCCATCCGACAATTTTCTCCAAAAATTGAATCACCGCAATACCCTGAATGAAAATGAACATTTTTTTGAATAATGCTTCTTGTCATTTCAAAATTCGCGCCCAAAAGACAATTGCCCTCAATATTCACATATTCCCGAACAACAGTATTATTGCCTATTACACAATTATCACCAATGTAACAAGGGCCATTAATAACAACATTTTCAAAAATTCTTGTATTTTTCCCAATATAAACTTTCCCCTTAATAATCACATTTTTAGCAATCTTTGCTGTTTTTTCAATTTTTAATTTCAAAAATTTATCTAATAAATACTTTTCAATATCAAACAAGTGCCACGGAAATTTTAAAGACGGTGTATCTTTTTCCTCTTTATCAAGCAAAACAACCTTAATATCATTTTCTTTCACATACAAAGAAAGCGCATCTTCAAAATCATACATATGCTTCTTAACTTTCTTATATGCGTCAAAATATTTTAAATCCAAAAAATAAACTCCAACAACTTTAATATCTGATGGCTCTTTCCCTTTTTTCGGCTTTTCAACAACCTCTAAAATCTTATCCCCTTTTATCCGCATCATTCCAAACAATTCTGGGTTATTTGTCTTTTGCCCAATCAAAAAACTTTTATTTCCAGATATCAACGACTTAGAGTGTTTAATTATTTCTTCAATATCTATTCTCGCAACATTCAAAGCAACAAACTTATCTTTTAAAAAATCCTTTGCTAAAAATAACGCATCTCCTGTGCTTTTCGGTTCTTTCTGAGTTACATATTTTATTTTCAAATTTAAAAATTTATAATCACTTAATTCTTTCTCAATATTTTTTTCTGAATTTTGAACGATTATTGCCTCTCTTATTCCGGCTTTTCTCAAACCATCAATCGTATACCAAACCAAAGGACGCCCCATTATTTTTATAAGAGATTTATGTTTTGAATTTAATGGCCAAAAACGAGATGACTCGCCCGCGGCAAAAATTACTGCTTGCATAGCATTATAATATTATAATTTTATAAACTTAATAAAATTTTTATTAACTTATTTCTGTTGTAAAATGTTGGACCTGATTTCGCTAAAAGTTTTTTTCCAATAAATTTTTTCTTATCCAAATCTTCATCAATTTTTACAACATCCAAAAGCTCTGGACATTTCTTTCTCTTCTCCTTAATTTCTTTCTTATCAATAACAGAATTATCATAAATAACATAATCCAACTTACTACCCATATACTTCTCAATCTCGTTCGCAAAATCTAAAACTGAAAAATCATTTGTTTCTCCTGTCTTTGTCATCTTGTTCACGATTAAAACCTTTTTTGCTTTTGTTTTTTTAAAATCATCTTTCATCCCTTGTGGCAAAAGACATGGAATAATACTTGAATACAAATCCCCTGGTCCAAAAACAATCAAATCCGCTTTTGCTATCGCTTTCTTTGTTTCTGGAAAAACTTTTGTCTTTGGTTTTGAATATATATTTTTAATCTTCAATTTAGGATTGTGTTTTTTCGGAACATCTATTTCATCCTCGCCAACAATTATTTTTCCATTTTCCAAAACTGCCACAAGCTGAGCGTTGTCTATTGTTACAGGTAAAACCTGATGGTTTTTTATTTCTAAAAAATCTTTTATAATTTCCAACGATTTTTTAAAATCCTTACTAACATATTCCATTAAAGAAATAAAAACTGTTCCAAATCTATGTCCAATGTGCCCCCCAGCAAATTTTTCATTTCCAAACCTTAAAGAAAAAAGCTCCTTTTTCCATTTAGGAGCTTCAGACAAAGCAATTAAATGACGAATAATATCACCTGCTGGCAAAACATTAAAATCTTTTCTTAATTGCCCAGTAGAGCCACCGCTATCAAACATAGAAGCAACGCCAGTAATTTTCACTGGATATTTTTTTAATGGCTCCAAAAGCATTTTTGGAACAATATTCCCTCCACCAAAACAAACTATATTTTTAGATTTCTTCATTCTTTTTAGACAAAGCTAATTCAAAAGTTTTCTTATTTAAATCAAGATATTTTTCTGGAACAAGATCTTTGATTGCTTGCAAAACTGATTCTGGTTTTATTGGGATCAAACCCCTTACGCAAGCCAAACTTAACAAATACATTCCCGCAACAACTTTTTTCCCTAATTCCTCTTCACAAATATCAGATGCTGGAACAATAAAAACATTCTTAGTTACTTTTTTAAGTTCTTTTAAAACTGCTTGTTCTTTCAACAGTTCTTTACCGAAAATAGGAATAAAGAATTTATTGATTAAATAAACTGTTTCAGAATTAGCGTAAAACAATGATTTCAAACATTCTTGCGCTTCCAGCCCCAAAATCAAATCAGCTCCTCCTTCTGCCACCATTGGAGAAAAAATCTTTTTACCAAATCTCATCTGAACTTCCACTGATCCGCCCCTCTGAGATAAACCATGGAGTTCTGAAGTTCTTACATCGTTACCATCAATAGAAGCAGCTCTGGCTAAAATTTGTAGCAAAGTAATTGAACCTTGCCCACCAGTGCCAACTATAACTATATTAAAATCTTTTTTGTTTTTCATTTTATAATTTTATTTAATTAGTTTACTCTGTTAGCAAATAAGCAAGGCCTTCGGGCAATAATCACCGAAACGGTATCTTTTTCCAAAAAATCCTTAACTGCTTTAATAAATTCGCCCTGATTTACTGGATCAATAATTTTAAGATGTTTTACTTGGCAGGCCTTAACAACATCCTCTGGCTTTATAATCGGCATTGAATCAATCTTAATTCCAGGATGAGGCTGATGCCCCGTCATCGCTGTAGTGCTGTTGTCTAAAAGAATTATCAAAGGATTAGATTGGTTATGAACAGCGTTTATCAATGCTGGAATTCCAACATGGAAAAAACTTGAATCGCCAACAAAACTAATAAGTTTCTGCTTATTGTTTGTTGCCTTTTTAATCCCATGCGCTATTCCCATTGAACCACCCATACAAAATAAATAATCCTGAATATTATGAGGTGGAACTCCTGCCAACATATAACAACCAATATCTCCACCATAAACAACATTTTTACCTTCTGTTGCCTTCTTAACTCCGCCAAACACAAGCCAATAAGGACATCCAGGACAAAGTTGCGGAGTTCTTTTTACCGCCACTTTCTCCAAATCTACAGATGGCAAAGCTTTAATCTTTTTATTGGCAAGCTTAGCGATTGCTGACAAAACTATTCTTGGTTTTAATTCCCCAATTTCTGGTATTATCTCCTTTCCCATTATTTGAAGCCTTGGATTAGCATCTTTCGCAAGAATAGCAACTTCTCTTTCTAAAAATGGTTCAAGTTCTTCAACAATTAAAACTTTCTTTAATGGCTTAATAAAGTTTTTTATCTTTTTCTCTGGTAATGGATGAAAAAAACCGAGTTTTAAAAGTGGCAAATTCATTCCCAAATCAGCCAAAGCTTCCTTAACATAAAGATAAGAAACGCCCGAAGTGATTATTCCGATTTTAGATGAAACCTGCTTCCCAGAAGTTAAATTCAATTCGCTCTTTTCAGCTTCTTTTTTAATTTCTTTAATTCTGTCCAACATTTCACTATGCATTGAAAAAACTCTTGGTGGCATAGTATTAAATCTATGAACATCTTTAACAAACTTTCCATCTGCTTTTATTGCTGGAATTTTTCCCAAATCAACAAAACTCGTTTGATGATTTACCCTTGTTGTTGTTCTTAACAAAATAGGCATTTTGAATTTTGCAGAAAGTTTGAAAGCCGCTTTCACATAATCCTTACACTCCTGAGGATCAGATGGTTCTAAAATAGGTATATGGGCTAATTGAGCAAATGCCCTTGTGTTCTGCTCTGATTGAGCCGAACTATGGCAAGAAGGATCATCTGCAACAATTATTACTGTTGGACCCTTGGTCCCCGTGTAACAAAATGGCAACAATGCGTCAGCGCAAACATTCAATCCAAAATCTTTCATGACAACCATTGCTTTTAATCCTGAAAAACTAGCTCCAATGCCAGCCTCCATTGCCACTTTTTCATTAGTGGAATATTCAAAATACAAATTTTTAATTTTATTTTTTGATCGTTGGAGCTTAAAAAATGTATCTCCAATTTCTGAAGCGGGGGTGCCAGGATATGTTGAAACAAACTGAACACCTGCTTCCAAAGCCCCTCTTACAATTGCTTCATTCCCCAAGAAAGGAACTCTTTTATTTGCTTTTTCTAAAATTTTCATAATAAAACTTTATAATGCTTTAATGATTACCGGAGCTATTTGTTTTTTCCGAGAAACAACTCCTGGTAAAAAAATCAAATTATTTTTTTCTTTTATTTTAAATGCTTTTTCAACGACTATTTTTTCTTCTTCTCCCACAATAAATAAATGGCATTGTTTCTTTAAAATATCTATTACTCCAAAAAACAACAAATCTTTTTTCTTCTCTTTTTTAATTTCAACAAGTAATTTCAAAATTTTTTCTTTATTTTCTAAAATGCTATTAGGCATTGTAGTTTCGCAAACGCCTATTCCAAAATTCTTTTCTTTCTCCTTAAAATCCTTGTAATCATATACAAGAAGCTCTTTAAGATTCATTCCTGAAATATCTGATTTTGCCTTAAACATTCCCGAAGCCAAATCATTAATCTTTTGTTTGGAAATCCCAGCTAAAATTTTAGCTATTTTAATATCTTCCTTGGTTGTTGTCGGAGAAGTAAGTTTCAATGTGTCAGAAATAATTCCGCAAAGCAATAAAAACGCTTGTTTTTTATTCAAAGCAAAACCTTTTTCCTCAAAAAGCTTAAAAATCAACGAAGCAGTAGAACCAATCGGCTCAACCCGAAAATAAATCGGCATTTCTGTTTTTATATCGCCCTTTAATTTGTGGTGATCTAACACGCCTAAAATCTCGGCTTGTTCAATTCCATCTCCTGCCTGCCCGAACTCATTATGATCAACTAAAAAAACCTGCTTTTTAGCTAGACTCTTAACCAAAGCAGGCGACTTAATTTTAATTTGTTTTAAAACAAATTCCGTTTCTTTATTAATCTTGCCAAGCCTAACTGGTTTGGCTTTTTGACCCATTTTTTCAAAATAATCCGTGATTACTAATGACGAAACAATGGTGTCAGTATCTGGATTTTTATGTCCGCTAATATAAATCATATATTTAAAGGCATATTATTATATGCCCATTTATTTTAACACAGATACAAAATAATGTTAAAATCACAAAAAAATAAATAATTTTAATGGTTATTCTACTGTGACGGATTTTGCGAGATTGCGGGGTTTGTCCACATCGCATTTATTAAGAACGCCTGTATAATAAGCAAAAAGTTGTAAAGGAATTACTGATAAAATTGGCGTCAGCATTTCCAATGTTTTAGGAATATAAATAACATCGTCAACAAGTTCTTTAATCTTTTCATTCCCCTCTGTAGCAATAGCTATAACAGGGCCTTTACGAGCTTTAATCTCTTCAATATTTGAAACCATTTTTTCATAAACACTATCAGAAGGACAAAGAGCTATTGTTGGAAAACTTTCGTCAATCAAAGCAATCGGTCCGTGCTTCATTTCCCCTCCACTATAACCCTCTGCATGAATATAACTAATTTCTTTTAATTTCAACGCTCCTTCGCAAGCAATAGGAAAATTATATTTCCTACCAATGAAAAAGAAATTTTTATAATTTTTATATTTTTCAGCTAATTCTTTTATCTTTGCTTCGCTTTTCAATAATTCCCTAATCAATGCTGGAATATTCAAAAGTTCTCTTGCAATGTTCTGACCCGTGATCAAGCTCATCTGCCTTTGACGCCCTAAAAATAATGCCAACAAAGCAAGAACTGTGAGCTGAGATGTAAATGCTTTGGTTGAAGCAACGCCTATCTCAGGACCAGCATGATTATAAATTCCTGCGTCTGTTTCGCGAGCAATAGTTGAACCAACCGCATTAACAATGCCTAAGGTCATTACGCCCTTCTCTTTAGCTTCTTTTATGCCAGCCAAAGTATCTGCTGTCTCCCCTGATTGAGAAATAGCTAAAACAACTGTTTTTTTATTTAAGATAGGTTTTCTATATCTAAACTCTGAACCAAAATCAACTTCACAAGGAATCCCAGCGTATTCTTCAAGCATATATTCAGCAGTTAAACCAGCTAAATAAGCGGTTCCGCAAGCAACAATGTTTATTCTTTCAATATCCTTTAACTTATCGCTAACTTGATCTAATCCGCCTAATTTTGCCAATCCTTGATCAAAACGCACTCTTCCTTTCAAAGGCATTTCAATGCTATCGGCTTGTTCCATTATTTCTTTAAGCATAAAATGCGGATATTTTCCTTTTTCAGTTTTGCCTGTTTCTATTTCCAAATCCTCTGGCTCCCTTTCTTTTATAATACATAAATCGTCTGGAGTGATAGTAACAACCTCATTATCTTCAAGCGTTATAATTTTTTTAGCGTAAGGAGCGATAGCGTTTTGGTCAGAAGCAACAAGATATTCATCTTTCCCAATGCCTATAATAAGAGGGGAAGAAAGCTTTGCCACAACTATTTTATTGGGATCTTCTTTAGCAACAACAGCCAAAGCATAAGCTCCTTTTACTAATTTCAATGCTTTCCTAACCGCATCCTCTAAATTGCCATCAAAAAAATGCTCAACGAGATGCGCAACAACTTCTGTGTCTGTTTCTGAAACAAACTTATGCCCTTTTTCAATTAGCTTTTCTCTTATCTCCCTATAATTCTCTATAATCCCATTATGAACCACGAAAATATTTTCTTGGCATCCAGTATGAGGATGAGCATTTGTTTCCGTCACCTCGCCATGAGTTGCCCAACGAACATGCCCAATTCCAATTTCGCCTTTTAACTCTTGCCCTTGAATTTTATTTTCTAAATTTTCTAACTTTCCCACTGCTTTTAAGCAGGTAGCATTATTTTGCGCATCAAAAACCACGATTCCACTAGAATCATAACCGCGATAACTTTCTTTTCTCAACCCATCCATCAAAATGGGCATTGCCTGTTTTTTGCCTATATACCCTATAATACCGCACATATAATAAAAATTATATTACTATATTAATTAATTTTCCTTTAATAAAAATTATTTTTTTTATTTCTTTTCCTTCTGTGTATTTTTTAACTTTTTCACTTGACAATGTCAACTCTTTAGCGTCTTGTTCAGATATGTCAGCTTCTGCCTCTATTTTATCTCGCACCTTGCCGTTAATCTGGACAATTAAAATAATTTTTTTCGCTTTTATTAATTTTGCATTATACTCAGGCCATTTTTCCAAAAATATACTTTCTTTATTACCCGATTTCTCCCATAATTCCTCTGTGATGTGGGGAACAAAAGGGGACAATAATCTTAATAATAGCTGGTAATAATCAATTGATATTTTAGGATATTTCTCAAATTCGTTCACTAAAATCATTAGCTGAGAAATAGCTGTATTAAACTTAAAGTTCTCAATATCCTCTGTAACTTTTTTAATTGTCTGATGAACCAATCTTTCTAAATCTAAATTATTTAATGTATCAGAATCTCTTGAACATTTTTCAGAAAGTTTATAAACTTTTTCTAAAAATCTTCGCATACCAACAACGCTACTAATGCTCCACGCTATAGCCTGATCAAACGGTCCCATAAACATTTCATACAAACGCAAACTGTCAGCTCCATATTTTTCAATAATATTGTCGGGGTTAATTACGTTGCCCAATGATTTACTCATTTTTCTCCCATCTTCAGCTAAAACCATTCCATGGGAAGTTCGTTTTTGATATGGCTCATCTTGCGGAACAACACCAATATCAAAAAGGAATTTATGCCAAAATCGTGAATACAAAAGATGTAAAGTCGTATGCTCCATTCCCCCATTATAAACATCCACTGGCAACCAATATTTCAATTTATCAAAATCAGCAAAAACATCATCATTTTTAGAATCAGCATAGCGAAGAAAATACCAAGAAGAACCTGCCCAATTAGGCATTGTGTCTGTTTCTCTTTTTGCTGATCTAGCGCATTTAGGACATTTAACATTCATCCATTCTGAAACATTTGCCAAAGGCGATTCCCCTGTTTCAGTTGGTTCATATTTTTCAATATAAGGAAGTTCTAATGGCAGATCTTTTTCTGTTAATGGGACTATTCCACACTTAGAACAATGGATAATAGGTATTGGTTCGCCCCAATAATGCTGTCTTGAAAAAACCCAATCCCTTAGCTTGTAATTTACAGCCTTTTTTCCAACACCATCTTTTTCCAACCATTTTATAATTTTCTCTTTAAATTCAAAAGTTTTTAATCCATTAAATTCCCCAGAATTTATAGCAACTCCCTCTCCCTCAAAAACTTTCTGCAAATCTTTATCTTTTCCTTCAGAAAAAACAACTGGAGTTATGGGAAGCTTAAATTTCTTAGCAAAATCATAATCTCTTTGATCATGCGCTGGCACAGACATAATCGCTCCTGTTCCATAATGAGGCAAAACATAATCAGCTACCCAAACAGAAATTTCTTTTTTATTCGCTGGATTAATCGCTTTTATTCCTTTAAGCTCAACTCCTGTTTTTACTTTTGCCGATCCAGTTCTTTCCAAATCAGACCTTTTTTTACTTTTCTCAATATATTTCTCTACTTCTTTATAATTCTCAATTTTATGTTTTTGAATTTGAATCATTGAATGTTCTGGAGACACAACCAAATAAGAACAACCGAACAAGGTATCTGGTCTGGTTGTAAACACATCTATCGCAAATTGAGAATCAGAAATTAAAAATTTTAGTGTCGCACCCTCGCTTTTACCAATCCAATTTATCTGTTGAGTTTTAACTCTTTCAGGAAAATCAACTTTTTTCAACCCATCTATTAACTTGTCGGCGTAAGCTGTAATTTTAAGCATCCATTGTTTTTTTATTTTTTTCTCTGCTAAAGCTCCGCATCGTTCACATTTTCCCGCAACAACTTCCTCATTTGCTAAACCGGTCTTGCAAGACGGACACCAATTAATTGGCATCTCTTCTTGATAAGCCAATCCTTTTTTAAAAAGTTTAAGAAAAATCCATTGCGTCCACTTATAATATTTTGGATCAGTTGTGTTTATCTCCCTATCCCAATCAAAAGAAATACCCAAACTCTTAAGTTGTCTTTTAAAATTAGCTGTATTCTTTTCTGTCACTTTTGTTGGATGTATACCTGTTTTTAAGGCATAATTTTCGGTTGGCAAACCAAAAGCGTCCCAACCCATTGGAAACAAAACATTATATCCCTCCATTCTTTTCTTTCGCGTGAGCGTATCCACTGCTGAATAACCACGACAATGCCCAACATGAAGCCCATCACCAGAGGGAAAAGGAAATTCCACCAAAATATATTTTTTTGGCTTTTTAGAGTCGTCTTCTGCTTTAAAAATCCCTAAGTCCTCCCATTTTTTCTGCCACTTATTTTCAATTTTATTCGGATTATATCCTTCCATATATCTCAATCTTATCACGAAAACACCCTGCTTTCAACCAAAATAAAAAAGGAGATAAATCTCCTTTTAATTTTAATTTCTCTTATTTGTCCTAAAATAATTCAGCTATAATTTTGCACACTCCACCAAGAAATGCCTCATCTGCTTCCGTGAAAGGAGAAATACTGTGAGAATCTATATCTAATACTCCCACAAATTTATTGTCCTTGAAAATCGGAACAACTATTTCAGACTTCACTTTACGGCTACAACTAAGATAATTGCATTCTTTTGAAACATCTTGAACAACAATCATTTTCTCTGTTTCTGCCACTTGTCCGCATATTCCTTTTCCATATGGTATTACCATGTGATCTGTTGTTGCTCCAGCATACGGACCAAGAATAAGCTGTTCTTTGTTTAGCGTATACACAAAATAAAAGCCAACCCAATCGTAATGCGATACCTCTCTCTCCAATAATCTACATATTAAAAAAAACTTTTTATTCACTGAAAAATCTTGCTTAACAATTTTTCCTATAACAATTTTTCCTACTATATAAAGCAAACTACCTACTTTTCTTTCCATTCTTTCTTCCCTCTTGTTCCCCATGTTTTTATTTCTATATTAAAGTTCTATAATAAACCATATAACATATTCAAATAAAATCAAGTTTCATTTTTTAAATTTTTGTTGTAAAATGTAATAGTAAATTATAATAAATAATCATCTAATAAACATATGATAATAGGCATACCAAAAGAAATAATGGCACACGAAGGAAGGGTCGCAATCACTCCCAAAGGTGTCAAAAAAATAAACGAACTTGGACATAAAGTTATTATTCAATCGCAAGCAGGAAAAGGAAGTGGCTATAGCGATGAAGACTTTTCAAATGCTGGGGCAACCATTGAACAAGACGCAAAAACAATTTACGAAGCCGACATAGTAATGAAGGTTAAAGAACCAAAGCCAGAAGAACAAGAACTATTAAAACAAGACGGGGCTATTTTTGCATATCTCCATCTACCGCCAAATCCAACATTAACCAATGCGCTAAAAGACAAAAATATGATTGCTATTGCATACGAAGGCGTCCAATTAGAAAACGGGGACAGACCTGCTCTCCGTCCAATGAGCGATGTTGCTGGTAAAACCGCTGTTTTAGAAGGCTTTCACTATCTTAGACAAGAACAAGGGGGTAAAGGCATTCTTCCTGAAAACGCAAAGATTGTTATTTTGGGAGCATCGGGAATTGTGGGACGAGCAGCTGCAAACACAGCGCTCGCATTGGGTGCTTCAGTAATAGGGTTAGATTTAGAAAATAATCTTTTGCCAAACACTGAAAAATATACAGCTGAAATTTCAACGCCTGAAAATATTGCACAAGCAGTAAAATCAGCTGATTTAGTTATAGGAGGAGTTGCCATTCCAGGAGGCAAAGCAACAAAATTAGTTTCCAAAGAAATGGTAGAATCTATGGAGCCTGGTTCAGTTATTGTAGATGTTGCTATAGATGAGGGCGGTTGCATAGAAACATCCAGACCAACAACGCACGACGATCCTATTTTTGTTGAAAATGGCATAATCCACTACTGCGTCAGAAATATGCCTGGAGTTGTTCCCCAAACATCAACACCAGCTCTAACAAAAGAAACTTTGCCATACATCTTAAAAATCTGCGAAAAAGGAATAACAAAAGCTCTTTTGGAAAACCCAGCGTTAATAAAAGGCGTTCATATCTACCAAGGAAAAATCACAAACAAAAAACTATCCCAAGACTTAGAACAAGAATACACGCCAATTGAAGAGCTTGTCAAAGAATAATATTCACGAAAACTTTCAAATCAAAAAGTCCTGCCAAAACAGGACTTTTTAATTTAAAAAAATTATTTTGGGGAAATTATTCCTTGAAATGGAGCGTGTTTTGGCATAGTATGAATATATAGAATAACATCATCTTATATGAAAATATATATTTTAAAAAACCAGAAACTATTACTTGAAGATTTTATTTCTCTATGCGAAAACAACGGACAAATAAAAATAAGCACTGAAACAAAAAAAAGAGTAAAGCAAAGCGCTGAAAATGTAAAAAAATTAAGCAAAAAAAATAGATATTATGGAATTAACACTGGCTTCGGAGCTTTAGCAAACAAAGTAATCGCCGATGATAAATTAGCAGAACTTCAAAAAAATCTCGTAAGAAGTCATAGTTGTGGAGTTGGTAAACCATTAGACAAAAATATTGTAAGAGGAATGATACTCCTTTTAATAAACTCTCTTTCTAAAGGATATTCAGGAATTCAACCAAAAACACTTGAAACTTTAATTCAAATATTTAACAAAGATATCACGCCAATAATACCAGAAAAGGGATCTGTTGGGGCAAGCGGAGATTTAATTCCATTGGCGCATTTAGCTTTAATCTTAATTGGCGAAGGAGAAGCGATTTATAAAAATAAACTGCTCAAAGGAAAAGAAATTTTAAGCAAGGCTGGGTTAAGCCAAATAGAATTGAAGCCGAAAGAAGGTTTAGCCTTAATTAATGGAACTCACTTGCTTACAAGCTTGGCTGCTTTCTGTTTATATCGCGCGCAAAATTTAACCAAAACAGCAGACATTACATTGGCTATGTCTCTTGACGCTCTACATGGAACAAACAAACCTTTTTATCCATCTATTCACAAACTAAAACCCCACCCCGGACAAATAATGTGCGCTGAAAACATAATAAAGCTCACCAATGAAAGCAAAATTATGGCTTCGCATAAAAAATGCAATAGAATCCAAGATGCTTATTCTTTCAGATGCTCTCCTCAAGTCCATGGAGCTTCAAGAGACGCTATTTCTTATATTAAAAAAGTTGTAGAAACTGAAATGAATTCTGTTACTGACAACCCCCTTATTTTTTCAGAAAATAAAGTTTTATGCAGTGGAAATTTTCATGGTCAAGCTATTGCCTTAACTTCTGACTTTTTGGGGATTGCTTTAGCGGAACTCGCTGACATTTCTGAAAAAAGGATAGCTCAATTGCTTAATTCAAAATTAGACATTCTCCCTATTTTCTTAACAAAACACAACGGACTTAATTCTGGATTAATGTTAAGCCAATACGCAGCAGCAGCGATGGTTTCTGAAAATAAAGTTTTAGCGCACCCCGCTTCAGTAGACTCAATCCCCACCTCAGCTAATCAAGAAGACCATGTAAGTATGGCGCCGATTGCTGGAAAAAAAGCATTGGAAATTCTTTTTAACGCTGAAAATGTAATAGCAATAGAGCTTTTGTGCGCAAGCCAAGCATTAGACTTTAATCTACCTCTCAAACCGAGCAAAGGAGTCCAAAAAGCATATCAAACAATAAGAGAAAAAGTTTCTGTTTTAAAAAAGGACAAAATTCTATATAAAAAAATTTCACAAATTTATAAATTGGTTCGTGATGCGACTATCGTAGAAGAAGTTGAAAAATCAATTGGAAAATTAAAGTGAATTTTATCGTTCGGCAAACTTAACCATACTCATCAAAATGAAATTTGTTAATTTAATTCAAAAACCAAATCCAAAATTATTTTTTTCCAAAAAAGATACAAGCGACCCAAGAATGGGCGATCTAATAAAAACATGGAAAAATGAAAAACATTTATCTGAACTATTATGTTCGGCAGATATTGCTATTCTCGGAATACCAGATGACACAGGCATTGTTCGCAACAAAGGTAGGGCCGGAGCAAAAAAGGGCCCCAACGCAATAAGAAAAAATCTCTACAAATTTACGACAGGATTTGAAAATAAAATAAACAAATTAAAAATTATAGACATTGGGAATATAAAAATAGATAAAAACATCGCAAGAACACATCAAAATGTTGAAATAATTATAAAAGAAATTACAAAAAAAAATGTAATTCCGATAATAATTGGTGGTGGTCACGATTTTGCGTATCCCGATATGGCTGGATTTATAAATGGCTATTCCGAAAAAAGGAAACAAACCAAAATCAAAATTGGACAAATCAATGTGGACTCGCATTTTGATGTTAGAGATATGAATTTCGGTATCACAAGCGGAACCCCGTTTTATAGAATATTAGAATTAGCAAACAATCCCTTACAAGGAAAAAATTTTGTTGAATTCGGCATTCAAGAATTCCGCAATTCTAAAACGCATAAAAATTATCTTGAACAAAAAAGGGCAACAATAATAACTTTGCAAGAAATACAAAAACAAAGCATTAAAGCTTGCTGGACAAAAGCCATAACCATAGCGAAAAAAGGAACAAACGCAATAGCTGTAAGCATTGATCTTGATGTTATTAAATTAAGCGATGCCCCTGGCGTTAGCGCTGGTTCGCCAAATGGATTAACTGCGAACGAAATAGAACAAGTTGCATATATGGCTGGTAAAGACACAAAAACTAAAATGCTGGATATTTTTGAAATGTCTCCCTTGTTTGATATTGACGAAAGGACTGCAAAGCTTGGAGCTTCAATTATAATTTATTTTTTAAAAGGATTGTGTTTTTGTCGTTAAATTTTATTCACTCAACTCTACCAAAATATATTTCATAATTCAAAGCAATAAAAATATGGAAAACAATAACAATATTGAACAAGAATTAGAAAAATATGGCAGACCCATGTATATGGCTGAAAAACCAAAAAACCCGATTAAAGCTCAAACTGGAATAAAGATGGAATGTAAAAATTGGGACGCCGAAGCAGCTTTAAGAATGTTAAGAAACAATCTTCATCCAAAAGTAGCTCTGGACTGGGAAAAGCTTATTGTATACGGGGGGACAGGAAGAGTGGCTCGCAACTGGAAAGAATATAATAGGATCGTTAGGGCGTTAAAAAATCTAAATAACGACGAAACATTATGCATCCAATCAGGTAAACCAGTATATATTGCTCCAAGCCACAAAGACGCCCCGCGAATTATTCTCGCAAATTCCAATATAGTTCCAAAATGGGCAACGCAAGAAAATTTTGATGAATACGACCGAATGGGTTTAATGATGTATGGCCAAATGACTGCTGGCTCATGGATTTATATTGGAACACAAGGAATTTTGCAAGGAACTTATGAAACATTTGCCGCATGTGCTAAAAAAGATTTTAATAGCAACTCCCTAAAAGGCAAATTTATTCTCACTGCTGGAATGGGAGCAATGTCTGGCGCCCAACCAATGGCCGCAACAATGAATAATGGAATTATATTAAATGTTGAGGTTTACAAAGAACGAATTGAACAAAAAATAAAAGAAGGTTATTGCGACAAAATCACAAATAATTTAGACGAAGCGCTAAAATGGATTAAACGAGCTAAAAAAGAAAATGCGCCGTTATCTATTGGTTTTGTTGGAAACGCTGCGGAAACACATCCAGAATTAGTAAAACGCGGAATAACTCCTGATATTGTTACCGATCAAACATCTGCACATAATGTTTGGAGCTACATTCCTGCTGGCAATTTACAAGAAATGGAAAAGCTACGAAAAAACAACCCAAAAGAATATAAGAAAAAATCTTACGAATCAATCGTTAAACATACTCAAGCAATTCTGGAAATGCAAAAAAGAGGAGCAATAGCTTTTGATTACGGAAACAATCTTAGAACACAAGCGGAAATAGCTGGCTTAAATGTAAGGAACGAGAAAGGAGAATTTTTATACCCTGGCTTTGTTCCCGCTTATGTTCGCCCTTTATTTTGCGAAGGAAAAGGTCCGTTTAGATGGGCTGCTTTGTCAGGAGACCCACAAGATATTTATACTATAGATAAGGCTCTTATTAAAACATTCCCAAATAACAAACCCCTTCATAGATGGATTAAACAAGCTCAAGAAAAAATCCCATTTATTGGACTACCAACAAGAATTTGCTGGCTTGGATATGGAGACAGAGCAAAATTTGGAAAAGTAATAAACGATTTGGTTGCTTCTGGAAAAGTAAAAGCGCCGATTGTGATTGGTAGAGACCATCTTGATTGCGGAAGCGTTGCAAGCCCGAATAGAGAAACTGAAGGAATGAAAGATGGTAGCGATGCCATAGCTGACTGGCCCTTAATCAACTTTGCGCTAAATACTGCTAACGGAGCTTCTTGGACATCGTTCCATCATGGTGGAGGAGTTGGAATAGGATATTCGCTTCACTCTGGAATGGTTATTATTGCTGACGGCACAAAAGAACGCGAGAAACGATTAGAAAGAGTTTTATCAACAGATCCTGGAATGGGAGTTGTTAGGCATGTAGACGCTGGATATGAAACCGCAATTAAAACAGCAAAAGAAAAAGGGGTAAAAATCCCTAAATAATAAAAACACTTCACCACTGAGTGAATAAAATTTTTAGTAAAAATCATCCCACCCACCACCCATCTCGAGAGTATAGAACAATATCATTTCTACTACGATTTTAAAATTTCGGCTACGAATTATTCAGAACTCGTCAATGTATATTATCGTATACATTTCCTCGTTCTTCACAATTCTCGCTCAAAATTTTCAAATCTCGCTACGAAAGCATACTGTTCCACACTCTCGTTAAAATTTTATTCACTCAGCATTACAATGACAAAAAAATCTTTTGATTTAATAATAAAAAACGCGAACGAGCTTATAACGGTAGAGGGAGCTAGCAAGTATCCAAAAATTAAAAAACAAATGGAAGAAGTGGGCACTATTAAAAATGGTGCTGTTGCCATTAAAAACGGTAGAATAGTAGCTATCGGAGAAACAAAAAATTTATTGGCAAACACAAAAAGCGTCAAAAAAATTATTGACGCTAAAAATAAAATTGTTATGCCTGGTTTTGTTGACTGTCACACACACCTATTATTTGGAGGTTCTCGCGAAAATGAATTCACTGAAAAACTTAAGGGATCTTCTTATCTAGAAATCCTTAAAAAAGGCGGGGGGATTTTAAACACAGTTACAGCGACCAGAAAAGAATTAGAAAAACCTGAAAAAATAACAAATAAGACATTAAAAACATTAGATAGAATGATGTCTTATGGCACCACGACAGCCGAGGTCAAAACAGGCTACGGTCTTAACGCAGAAGCAGAGCTTCAAATGCTGAATGTTATCAAAAAATTAAATGCAATCCATCCAATAGATCTTATCCCCACCTTCCTTGGAGCACATATAATTCCGAAAGAATATATTAACAAAAGAAAAGAATATATTAACTTGCTATTGGAAATGTTGCCAAAGATTAAAAAGCTTGCTAAATATTGTGATGTGTTCTGCGAAAAAAATGCTTTTACCGCAAAAGAAGCAAAACAAATTTTACAAGAAGCAAAACAACTTGGCATAAAATCAAAACTCCACACAAATCAATTTAATGATATTGGCGGAATAAAAATTGGCATAGACCTTAAAGCAACATCCTTAGACCACCTAGATTATGTAAACGAAGAACATATTAAAAAAATATCTACAAGTGGAACGATTGCCGTTCTTTTACCCGGAGTTCCATTTCATCTTATGAATAAACATTACGCGCCAGCCCAAAAAATGATTAAAGCTGGTATTCCTATAGCGTTAGCAACTGATTTCAATCCAGGAAGCTGTCCAACTCTTTCAATGCAAATGATTATTGATTTAGCTTGTAGAAATATGAAAATAACTCCAAATCAAGCAATAAACGCAACTACGATTAACGCCAGTCATGCAATTGGAATGGCCCAAGAAATAGGGAGTATAGAAATAGGAAAAAAGGCAGACATTATTATTTTAGACATTCCTAATCACAAACAACTTCCCTATTGGTTTGGTATAAATTTAATAAAAACTGTTATAAAAAATGGCAAAATAACATAATCATATAATCGGAGGTTCAACTACGCAATTATTGAATATTTAAAAACCTCTCGCCTAAAAGCGAGAGGTTTTGTTATATCGCTTTGTTATACAAAGAATGAAATTGTTTTATACGCCAAGCCGAAAGAGAAAAATAACAATACAATTATCGGAGCAATATTCCCTCCTGGAGCTACAAACTCAGGAATTCGCTCACCAATTTTACGACTTTTCAAAACCATTAAAGCTGGTAAAATTCCCATAAAAATTCCTCCTCCATAAAGACCTGCGAGCTCTAATGCCTGAAGGAAAGAAAGCGGATTCCAAAGAGCAAAAACAAGCGGTGGAACCACAGTTAAAATCAAAGCAAAAATTTGTTTTAATTTTCCTTTTGACACATCAACATATGAATCCTTTAAAGAAACACCAAAACCAAGAAATGAAGTAAAGGTTGAAAAAAGCGCAAAGAAAATAGCTAGAATTAATATGGGTCCGCCAACAATATGAGCCAAAGGAATAGTCGCGGGTTGACCCAAAGCTTTTGCCTCAACCAATGTCTTTGAAAGTAAAGGGTCTAAAGCTCCAGAACCAAGAGATCCATAAGGAACGCTTACGCTTAAAACGAAAAACCATACGAGATAAAGAATCAAGGGAAGCAGAACCCCCCACAAGCATATTTTTTTTAATTTTAAAGCGCTCTTTCTTATTGTAGCTCCAAGAGAAGGAATAATAGTGTGTCCAGTAAAAGCGAAAATCAGAATGCCAAAAGACATAGGCATTAACGCGTAATTCGCATGTTCAAGTAATTGAAAATCCAAATGTGAACAAGTAAAAACAATCAGCCCAGCGAATAAGGCCATCATTAAAGGAAATAAAATAGAAGAGGCTGATTCTATTGCTTTTATTCCGAAATGAATAATAAACGCTCCCAAAATAAAATATAGAAAAATGCCCACTTGAATTGGCAAAACGCCTTGGCTCATTTCATAAATCACTTGCCCGCCAGCGGAAAGATATCCAATTAAGGCTCCGTATATATAAATCAATATTCCCAAAAACATTAAATACAATCCGGGTCTCCCTAAAAGCTTCTTAGCTAATCTCGGCAAATGCAAGTTTTCTTTAAAACGCAAAAACGCTTCAGCAATAAAAAGCGCACTAAATATAGCTGCTATTCCAACTAAAATCATCATTATTGCCCCAGGCAAAAAACCAACTTCTCCGAGATACACAGGCATAGCCAAAATCCCAGCACCAACAATTGTCGCCGCAATGGTATAAACGCCTTTCGTCGTCTCAATATCAAATTTTAAAAATTTATTTAACATCTTTTTTATACTTACTTGCAAAAATATTTTTATTAACTTATTATAATATATTAGAAAAGCTCTTTAAAAACAGGAAACGAAAAAATGTCTACGCTAGCAGTACATCTGGCAATAAGCTTATTTGTAATTGCGGCTTGCTACCCGCTATTTAAAAACAAAGATTGGAAATATGTAGCAATAATTCCGATAATAGCGCTTTTCGGATTAGGACCCGACCTTGACTGTTTTATAGGATTACACAGGGTTACATTTCATAATATATTCGCTGTGCTTATTGTATCTATCCCATTAATTATATGCCTAATCTTAAAGATATTCAAGAAAAAAAACATAGGGAAGAAAAAAGCGCTTTTTGGACTTATCCTTGGACTTTTTGTTTTACATATACTCTTGGATATGTCTTGTGGTGGAGTATCTTTATTGTATCCCGCATCCAATGATAACTACAAATTTGATTGTTTTTTAGGATTATCGCAAAAAGAAATAAACTCAACATCAGAACATAATCATAAATTAAGCACAAATTTTAAATATAATAAACCGGGAGATGAAGGAATGAAAAACTTTGTTATCACTCCACGAAAAAGCATTCCGAGAATATATCTTATAGCTAATGCAACAGAATTGCTATTTTTGATAACAAGTATACTTGTTTGCATTATCAGATTTTATCCAAAAAAAAATTAGAAATGATTTTATTTAACAAATAACAGGAGATTTAAATCTCCTGTTTTAATTTTCAATAATACGATAATTAAACACTTTTTGTTAAACTAAACCACCAAATTTAACGACTTGTTTTATTGTTATTTTCATAAAACAAATATTCTTTTCTTGTAATATATTTTTATCTCTTTTTTATCGGTAACCCTGCCAATAACAGATCCTGACGAATTAAGAACCTGATCAATGTCTTTATCTCTCACAACAACTGCGAACCCACGACCCATATTAAATGTCTTAAACATTTCTTCATCGCTAATTTTTCCAGTTTTTTGAATTAAATCAAAAATTGGATGTGGATTAAAATTAAAAAATTCAAAACCAAAATCATTAGTCAAATTTTGAAATTTCAAATAAGCGTCGCCAGTAATATGAACTGCTCCCAAAACATTGACCCTTTTTACTATGCGAAAAAACTCTTTTACATATATTGTAGTTGGTTTCAAACATTCAAAAATTAACTCTCTCTCAAGACCATCCAACTTATCAAATGCGTCAAATTTACCACCCCATTCTTTGAAAAGAACTTTTCTTACTAAGGTTAATCCATTGGAATGAATTCCAGAACTTGGCAATCCTATGATAGCATCGCCTGGCTTTATTTTTTTTCCGTCAATAATATTTTTCTTATTCACATCGCCAACGCAATCACAATTTATGTGATAAGCTGTATTCAAAAGCTCTGGAACATCTGCTGTTTCCCCTCCTATTAAAGGACATCCTGCTTCCTTTGTTCCAGCAATCAATCCTTTTTGAAGCTCTTTAAGCAACCATGGTTCTGATTTTTTTATATCAATCACATCGGTAATAGCTATTGGATTAGCTCCGCAACGAATACAATCATTAGCAACCATTGCTATCGCATCTATCCCTATTGTATCATGCTTGTTCGCCAACGCCCCCAACAAAACCTTTGTGCCAATTCCGTCGCAAGTTTTAACCTGATACTTCTTTCTAGCTATAGGGTACAAAACATTAAAAGGCGTTTTTACTATTTCACCATATTTACTCAAGCTATATGTTAATTCAAAATCCTTTAAATTCTTTTTCGCCTCTCGTCTTCCTTCTCTGTCAACTCCTGCTTCTGCATATGTCTTCATTTCTTTTCCCTTTTTAGTTTTTAAAATACTATTATGCTTAATTTAACCACATTACAAAAATTTGTCAAAAAGACAAATAAAAGCCGCTCGATATTTCGTGGTTGGCTGTTTAAAAAATATTCGCAACAGCTAAATTTTAAATAATTTTTTACCGTTTTGGAATGTTGCTTCAATAATTTCTTCAATATCAATATTTTTTATTTCAGCAATTTTTTCAGCAACATATTTAATGTTCATTGGATTATTCCGTTTATCTTTACAATTAGGTGGTGTTAAATAAGGACAATCTGTTTCAAGCAAAATTTTGTCTAACGGTGTTTTCCTGATTACATCGTCTAAATCTAATTTAAAAATTATCCCATTAAAACCCACATAAAATCCCATCTCTAAATATTTTTCAGCCTGCTCCCAATCACCAGTAAAACAATGAACTACGCCATTTAACTTATCCATACCTTGCGAAAATAAAATTTCAATAAGGTCATTGTGAGCCATTCTGCAATGGAAAATAACTGGCAAATCAAATTCTTTCGCCAATTCCAATTCTTTGAACAATAATTCTTTTTGCTTTTGCTTAAATAGTTCTCGTTTGCCTTTTGCTTTTGGCTTATACCAATAATCCAATCCTACCTCGCCTATTGCAACGACTTTTTTAGATTTTGCCAGCTCTTTGTATTTTCCATAATCAAATTCTTTTTCTAAACCATCTTCTAAATCTTTACTCTCACTTCTTGCTTTCATCAAACCAGTATCCAAATTTATTGGATGCAAACCAATAGCCGAATAAATCCCTTGGGGATATTTTCCAGCAATTTCTATAGCTTTTTTTGAACTCTGATAATTAGTGCCAACATTTATCATCCAAATATCATCTTTCAAACATTTCTCAATCAGCTCTCCCCTGTCTTTATTAAAATGTGCGAAATTAAGATGAGCGTGTGTGTCTATTAACATAAAACTTGATGGAGCTGGGTGAATAAAATTTTAAGCATGGATGGTGGGTGGGATGATTTCTGCTTAAAATTTCGTTTACTCAGCGAATATATTATCAAACAATTCTTGGAAATAAAGGTTCTGCTTTTTTAATTTTAATGCCTGGTTTTAAACCGCCCCATTTTATCGCATCTTCATAAGTTTTTTGTTTTTCCTCTTCTAAATTCAAACCAAGTTGTTCAAAAATTTTATCAGATGTTTGTGGCATAAAAGGCGATGACATCCATGCTACAAGGCGAAACATTTCTAAAAATACATAAAAATCATCTGCAGCTTCTTCCCCTGTTTTACTATATATCTTTAATTCTTCTATCGTCTGATCAATATGTTTTATTATTTGAAGAATATTTTCAATCGGCTCATTTATACGAGTTTTTTCAAAACCGTCTTTGTATTTTTCAAATACTGCATCTAAAAATTCTGGCTGTTTAGAAACTTTTTCTGGAATTACAGAATCAAACTTTTTCTCAACCATTGTTAAAACGCGATTTAACGAATTTCCAATTCCATTTGCCAAATCAGCATTATATTTCTCGGTAAGCTTTTGCCAAGAAACATCGCCATCTCTGCCAAACACGCAACAAGAAAGCAAAAGCCATCTTGTGGCATCAGTGCCAAACCTTTCTATCATATCTTCCGGAGCAATAACATTACCAATAGATTTACTCATTTTCTTCCCATCAACTGTAAAAAATCCATGAACAAAAAACTTTTTAGGCAATGGAATATCTAAAGCTAAAAGCAAAGCAGGCCAAATAGTGCTATGCACCCTTAAGACATCTTTTGACATCAATTGTAAATCAGGCGGCCAAAATTCAGATAAATCTTGTGATTTGCCATCCCATCCTAATCCAGTAAGATAATTCAAAAAAGCATCCACCCAAACATAAGTCGTGTGTGTTTCATCAAAAGGCAAAGGAATCCCCCATTTTACATTTTTTCTTGAAATAGAGATATCTTGCAATCCTTGTTTTAAAAACCCTAAAACTTCATTTTTTCTTTCTTCTGGCTGTATCTCAAATTCATTACTTTCTATTTTCCCTTTCAAAACATCCTGAAATTTAGAAAGCTTAAAAATATATGTTTCTTCTTTTATCAACTCAGGTTTTATCTGATGGTCAGGACATTTACCGTCTATTAAATCAGTTTTTGTTTTAAATTGTTCACACCCAGAACAATAAAGCCCCTCGTAGGCTCCTTTAAAAATAAACCCTTTATCAAATAAATTTTGCAAAACAGCTTGAACCGCCTTTTTATGATTATCGTCTGTTGTCCGAATAAAGTTGTTAAAACCAATATTCAAATCCTGCCAATTTTTTTTAAAAATTTCCGCGTTTTCATCGCATAACTGCTTAGGATCTTTATTCGCCTTTTCAGCAGATTTTTCTATCTTGGTTCCATGTTCATCTGTTCCCGTAAGAAGAAACGTCTTTTTACCAAACAACTTATGATAGCGCGCTACAATATCAGCTGCTATTGTTGTGCAAGCATGCCCTACATGAGGCCTATCGTTAACATAATAAATAGGCGTAGTAATATAAAATTTTTTATTTTTAGACATTATGGGGTATAATTTAATAATATTTAATTAAATCACTATGATTCTATTTTGTCATTTGCTTGTGGGCGCCGCTATTGCGACAAAAATTCAAATTCCTTTCTTAGCCCTTATTTTGGCTTTTTTAAGCCATTATTTATTAGACGCCTTACCGCATTATGAATATTCTATAAAGAATATCCAAACAAAACAATGGAAAAAAACTAAATTAGAATTTTTAAAAATCGCTTTAGATTTTTGCGCTGGAATAGCCCTTATTTTCGCAATTTCAGAAAAACAATTAATAATTTTTGCTGGAGCTATATTAGCTGTCTTGCCTGACGCCTCTACTTTCTTTTATTTAATCACATCTAACAAAATACTGAAGCTTCACGATGTTTTTCATAAAGCAGTCCATTTTAATAAAAACTCTGAATTTACAAAAACAAAATCGTTCTTATTTTTAGGAATTCTCACACAAATTTCAATAACTATCTTAGCTATCGCAACTTTTTTGTTTTGGAGCTAATATAACTACAAATTCTCCTCTCGGACCTTCTTGCTCTAATTCCCTTGCCACATCTCCTATTGTCCCCCTATATATTGTTTCAAATTTCTTTGTTAATTCACGACAGACAACCACAGACAATTGTTCATCTAATCCCCCCAATTCTTGGAGGGTTTTTATTATTCTGTGCGTAGATTCATAAAACACAATCGGACAATTTAAATCGCGCAACTGCTGAATAACTTTTTCAAAAAACTTTTTTCTTTTTTTCTTACTAGGAGGAAAACCCATAAAACTAAACTTGTCCATTGAAAGCCCAGAGATTGAACCAGCGGAAATAAGCGCGCTTGGACCTGGAATAGGAATTATTTTTACTTTATCTCCAAATTTAGCAATAATCTCATCAATCAATTTGTTGCCCGGATCTGATATTCCTGGAGTTCCAGCATCTGAAACAAGAGCTATATCTTTATCTTGCTCTAAAAAATCCAGAATATGATTTACTTTGTTTAAGTTGCTATGCTGATGATAAGATATCGCTCGCGTTTCTATATTATAATAATTTAACAATTTTTTTGTTACCCTTGTATCTTCAGCTAAAATCAAATCAACTTCTGACAATGTTCGGATAGCGCGTTGAGATATATCTTCTAAATTTCCGATTGGAGTTGCTACTATATAAAAAACAGGCATAAATTTACTTTATTAAATAATTTCGCTTCCATTTTCTTTTCTTCTTTTCAAAAAATCTTTAATAAATTCGTATAATATACCGCCCAATGGAACACAAAGAATCGCGCCTAAAACACCCCACAAAAGCGCACCCATAGATAATGTGAGCAAAAGCAAAGATGGGGGAAGCCCGAGAAACCTTCTAAGCAAAAGCGGAGTAAGAACAGAATTTTCAATTAACTGTATCAAACTAAAAGCCGTAAGAACAAAAACTGCTTGAAAAATTGAATCTAATCCAACAATTACAAAAAGCAAAAGCGCTGTAACGAGCGGTCCAATATATGGAATAAAATTTAAAACCCCTGAAATCAAACCCAATGAAAAGGGGTATTCAATATTTAAAATAACGAACGCCACACACGAAGCAACGCCAACGAATAAACAAGCCACTACTCGCGAAAGAAACCATTTGCCAACTTTTTTCTGACAATTATCCCAAAGATCCATAGCATAAGATTCATATTTTTTTGACGCAAAAAGACTTACCGCCTTCTCAACAGGCTTCTCTTCTAAAGAGATAAAAATAGCGACAGTCATTACAAATAATGTTGAAAAAATTCCTCCAAAAACGGAAAACAGCGCTTGAAAAATACCGCCAGACATATTTTTGAGCGCGCCATTAAGCGCCAGCGTAAAAGATTCTAAATTATCAAATGCCTGAATACCCAGCCCCTGAAGAACTGGAGAAATTCTCTCAAAATATTCTGGAAAAATATCGGAAAACTTCCCAATCTCAGAAATAAACATTGGCGCTGTAAAATAAATCAAAAAACTAAGAGCGCTAAAAATACTAAAATAAATGAACGTAACAGATAAAACTCTTGGAACCATCTTGCGCTGAAAAAAATCAATAACAGGATTAAATAAAATTGAAATTATTAAAGCGAAAAGGAATAGAACTAATATATCTTTTGTTAAATAGATGATATAGAAAGCAAGAATTGCTATAGCAATCTTTAAAATAGTTTTCCAAGAAATATCTAAAATTTTTTCTTCCATCATAATAATTATTCAATAATAAATTATAATTTTAATAATTTTGAAAACGCCTCTTTATCTTTAAATGGTCCAATCAACGCTAAATTTAATTTTTCAGGCTTAAAAATATCATTCGCAACCTGAAAAATATCATCTCTACTAACCTCGTCAATCTTTTTTATTCTTTGTTTCAAAGTCAAAATCTCTCCCTTAAACAATTCTTGAGTAGCACAAGACGATGCCATATTATCAGACGATTCTAATGATAAGGTTAAAACTCCCTTAGAATAATCTTTGGCTTTTTTAAGCTCTTTCTCGCTTATCTTTTTGTCTTTCAATGACTTATATTCTTTTAAAATCAATTTAATCGCTTCTTCCACTTTATCGTTTCTAACCCCAGCTGAAGTGGCTAAATATCCAGAATCAAGAGCGGTTTCAGCGCTTGTTCTGATATAGTAAGCCAACCCCTTTTCTTCTCTAACTGAAAGAAACAAACGAGAACTCATAAATCCACCTAAAATAGAAGCCGATATGGCTTGCGCATATCTCTTGGGATTGAATAAATCATAGCCCCTTACACCCAAATATAAATGTGTCTGATCGGTATCTTTAAAATTTATTGAACATTCTGGCTGAGTTTGTCTTTCTATTGTTTTTGATTTTAATTTTGAAACATTTGTTCTAATATTTTTAAAATGTTGCCATGCTTTTTTCTTTGCTGTTTCATTATCTATATTCCCAGCAATGCAAATAATAGTATTTTTAGCGGTATAATGATTTTTTAAATAATTTAAAAAATCTTGCCTTTTTAATTTATTTACAATTTCCTTAGTTCCAAGAGTCGTCCGACCAGCTGGCTGATCCCCGTATAACAATGCTTCCCAAAAATCGTCTATGCGAGCCATAGGCGTGTCCAAATACATATTTATTTCTTCAATAATCACTCCTCTTTCTTTTTCAATTTCCTTTTGCGCTATTTTTGAATTTAAAAATATATCTGACACCCAATCCAAAGCCAAATCAAAATCCTTAGAAGCAACTTTTGCCCAATAACCGGTGTATTCGTTTCCAGTAAAAGCGTTATACATTCCTCCAACCATATCTAATGTTTCCGCTATTTCCAATTTTGTTGGTCTCTTTTTAGTGCCCTTAAAAAACATGTGCTCTAAAAAATGGGAAATGCCATTTATGTTTTTAGTTTCATAATTAGAGCCTGTTCCAACCAACACCAAAACACTCACAGACTGAGCGCTTTTCATCGGGATTGTTATAAGCCGAAGCCCATTTTTAAAAATTGTTTTTTTATACATTTTAACTAAGTTTGCTTTGTAAAATTTCCATGAGCTCATCTATCTTAACTCTCTCCTGCTTCATAGTGTCTCTATCGCGTATAGTAACATCATTTTGTTCTCTCTCGGTATTTTTTTGAATAAAACTATATTTTTCATATTAAAAACCAAACATATAAGACACAATAAAAGGAAAAATTGCAAACATATAAATAAAAAGTCCGGTTAAGAAGGAGAAAATAATTCTTTTTCGTAGATTTGTTATTCCTTTTGTTGCTAAATAAGCGGCGATGGCGATGAATATACCTGAATATATAAACGGTGACAATAAAGATGTTGATGGGTCAGAAAGCATACCTGTAATGCCCAAAAAAGACATAAAAAATGGCATTATAAGCGCTATGATGATATTTGATGGAGCCGCGATAATATCTGAAACAAAAAATACGGCTTGATTAAGACCAATAACATCATATATATAATATATATATATATATATAATTAACATTAAAGCCATACATTTAAGCCTTACCTTGATGTCTTCCCTAACAACGGAAAACCATTTAGGTAATATCAGCAAGAGGATTATGGTAGCGATGACGATTGGCGCAATCATAACAAATAATATGAAGGTGCTGTCTACATGCCACATTCTATCAAAAAAAGAAATTCTAACAACCGCCATTAAAATCCCCATCCCAACCCCCATCCCCACCGAAAGCAAATAAGCTATTTTATTCTCTCTCGGTATCTTTTTGAATAAAACTATATTTTTCATATTGTTTTTAAAATTATTTAAATTATTGTTTAATTATCAAAATAGCCACCAATCTTTATCGCTAATTGAGAGAAAACCCATGATTTCCTTGAATAGATGATTGATTTAA
>JAUVKU010000055.1 GCA_030596105.1 bacterium | reverse complement strand
CTCGGGACAAATCATTGGCTCGTCACCCTGAATCATAACTATAACATCTAATTTGTCGCCCATTTCATTTTCAATTTTCAACATTGCTTCTGCGGTTCTGTCGGACGCTCTTTCATGAGTATTTTTTGTCATAATACATCTCGCGCCAATAAAATTCGCATAATCCATTATTTCTTTGTTGCAGGTTGCTATATAAACTTCATCCAAAATTTTGCTCATTTTGCTTCTAAAATAAACATGTCCAAGCATTGGAACGCCAGAAATTTTAGCTAATGGTTTTCCTGGAAATCTACTTGACCCCATACGAGCTGGGATAATACCGACAATCTTCATAATATTTTTAAATATTAAATTTTATTATTTTTTGTCTAATGCCTTCTGATACCAAGCAATGGTTTTATTAATTTGAGAATTTAAACTAAAATCTTGCTTAACCCTATTATATCCATTTCTCCCCATCTCTTCTGCTTTTTGAGGATTTTTCAATAGATAAATTATTTTTTTTGCGGTTATTTCTGTATTAAAAGGATTGACAATATAACCAGTAACACCGTCTTGAACAACTTCGGGAGTTCCACCAAAACAAGTTCCAATAACTGGCTTTCCACACGCCATAGCCTCTAAATTCATCGTAGGAAAAGAATCAAAACAAATAGAAAGAATAACTGCTAAATTCGAACAAGAATAAGCCGATTTTAACTCGTCACCATCAAGCCAATCGGTAAAAATAAAATTATCCTTTATTCCTAACTCCTGAGCCATCTTCAACATTTCTAAAGCATACCCTTCTTTTCTTCCAATCACCAACAATATAGCTTCTGGGCATTCTTCTATGACCTTTTTCATTGCCAAAATAACTTTCTCTCCACCTTTTAGTCCGCTTAATCTCCCGCCGAACAAAACTATTTTTTTATTTTGAAGGTTGTATTTATTCTTAAAACTACTTATTTTTTCGTTGTCAATCTGCCAATCATTCACATCTATTCCATTGTGAATAGCTTCTACATTTTTAATTCCATTTTGATTCAAAGCATCTTTTAATGCCCTGCTTACAGAAAAAATCTTATCAATATATTTTAAATATCTTTTAATCAAAAAATTCTTAAAAGGATTATACCTTTTTTTTTCTTGGCTTAATTGATCTAACCAATTCACGCGATAGTTGAAACAATTTCTGATTGATGGATTCTTTGACTGCGAGCATTGCTTAATTGTTAATTTCCCACAATTAAATAACATTGCATCATGCGCGGTTAAAAAAACTTTCTTACTGTATTTTTTTGCTGATTTTAAACAATAATAAGAAAGGTAATAATGAATATTGTGCGCATGGACAACATCTGGTCTGATTTCTCTCATCAACTCTTTAACCTTTTTAATTGTTTGGGGGTTATAAATACTCAAATACCCACGCCATCTTTGGTGATAATTAGCAAAAATTCTAAAAACTTTTAATCCTCCAAAATTTTCTGTTTCTGGCAAACTCTTATTTTGTCGCGTGCTTATAATAAAAACCTGATGGCCTCTTTTTTGAAGAGCCAGAGACAAATTAAATGCTACTTTTCCTGCCCCGCCAAAACTTTGAGGAGGAAAATTATCTTGTAATATTAAAATTTTCATTGTGTTCCCCGTTAAATCAAATTTTTAATTAACTTCATATTAACTACTTAACGCTGATTTGTAAATTTGCGCTATTTTTTGCTGAATATTTTCCCAAGAGAATTCTTCTGCTCTTCTTTTTCCATTTTCGCCTATTTTTCTGGCAACTTCTGGATTGTCTAACAAATAATCAATGGCTTCCGCGGTCTTTTCAGGGCTATTTTGAGGGACCAGTAAACCATTGTATCCGTCAACAATCGCCTCCTCGGCTCCACAATTACAAGTGCCTATTACTGGCTTTCCGCAAGCATTCGCTTCAAGATAAACCAAGCCAAACCCTTCCATACTATGATTAATATTATGCGGAGTAAGTAAAAATATATCGCAAATGTTATACAGCTTAACAAGCTCGCTATCCGAAACATTTCCTACTAATTTTACTTGTTCTTTTAACCCACGCTCTTTTATCAATTTTTGTATTTTTTTATAAAACGGATCGCTATCACGGAATCCTCCAACAATATAATATTTTAAATTCTGTTTTTTCAATATTGAAACAGCTTCAATAGAAATATCATAACCCTTCCTCGCCTTAATTGCTCCAACAGATAAAATTACTTTTTTATTTACATCTTTTTTGAACGAGCTATTGTCAACAAAATTCCTATAATCAACCCCGTTGGGTATCACCTCCAAATTATTCAATTTACATTTTTTCAATATTTCATTTTTTGTAAAATTACTAACGCAAATAACTTTATCAGCTCGCCTGTAGGCAAATTTCATCAATAAAGAATTTATACCACGATCATAAAGCGGCTTAACTGCGTAAGTGCCATGAGCAGTTATTATAAATGGTTTCCTCAAATATAAATTAGCAATGGCTATTATCGGAGAATAAGGCTCAACCAAACAATGAATAACATCGCAACATTTAAAATGTTTAATAATTTTAGGCAGACAAAATAACATTTTTAAAAAATGGCTCAACGGAAACGGCAACACCGAAAATACTTCCACGCCCTTTATGCTCTTAGCGTCATAAGAAATCACTCTTACATCATAACAACGACTCAGTCCATCTATGATCTCCAAAGAATACCTGCCCCAACCATCTGTTTTAGATAACGAAGACGCAATTAATCCTATCTTTCTCATATTTTTTGACTATCTAACTTTTAAAATTAAACGAAAATTACCGAAATAAAATGAACGAAACAAAAAATAAATTAAACGATTCAATCCGCATATGCTCAATAGCTTATTTATTTTTTGAAATTTCTCTCCACTAAACAGCTTTGGATGTAAAATTTTATATTTTCTTAAATCCCAAACCTCAAAGCCAATTTTTTTAGCCATTTCTTGAAATTGCCCATAAGTAAAATAATGCATTTCGCTTAATTTTTGCCTATCCTTGCCCAAAAAACCATCTTTAGATTTTTTTCTATAAGCTATATACTTTTCGGACATAAATCTTGGCATCCAATTAAGAAATTTCAAATGATAATGAGGATCTTTAAAACCAAAACGATTCATCACCGTAATATACATCTGGCCATCTGACTTCAAAACTCTGCGACTTTCTTTTAAAAACTCAAAAGGATTTTCACAATGTTCCAAAACATCATTACAATAGATAAAATCAAAACTTTCTTTTTCAAATGGCATTTTTTCTCCTGGCAAATTTATAGCCATTACATCTTGACTATATCTTTTACCCCTTAATTTAGTGATTTCGCAATATTCTGCATTAAATTCTAACCCTATAATATTATACCCTCTATTCCGCATTGCTACTAAAAACCCACCCATTCCACTTCCTAAATCCAAAATTTTTTTGCTTTTTAAATCAGGGATTATTTTTTCAAGAAAATTTATTTCTATTTCTTGATGATTTTCTTGCCACATCCTGTCTTCACGCCACTTTAAAAAATCTTTACGATGCTTAAAATGTTGCGTCCATTTCACTATTAGTTCTCTTAATCTTTTTTCGTTTTTATTCAACATTTTTATTTCTTGAAAATCTAAATTTTAATATTTTAATATTTTGAAACTACGGTTCGAGCACATTCCAACCTGTCTTCTGTTCCAACATCTGCCCATGATCCTTTATGAATAAATCCGCGCATCCTTCCGTTTCTTGCTAAATCTGGAAAAATTTCGTTTTCTACTGAAAATACTGTTTTGGATATACTCTTAAAAACATCTGGAGAGAAAATATAAAATCCAGCGTTAATAAGTCCTGCTGTTTTCTCTTTTGGTTTCTCTAAAAAATCTATTATTTTATCTTCTATTACTTTTATTAGACCAAAGCTCCTGCTATCTTGGCAATGCCAAAGCGCCATGCTATTAAAATTATTGGTTTCTTTTTTAATCTTCAAAGCATTATGAAAATCGCAAAAGCTCTTTAAGTTTAAATCGCTTAAAACATCTCCATTTATTACCATAAAATCGTCCTCAATGCCTTTAGAAGCAAATTTAATCGCTCCCCCAGTGCCCAACGGCTCTTTTTCAACAACATATTCATACTTTTTCCCAAATTCTTTATCAAGATACTCTATTATTTGTTCTGCCTTGTACCCCAAACTTAAACGAATATCAGAAAACCCTTGATTTTCTAATGTTTCAATTTGATGCTTTAAAATCGATCGTCTATCAACTTCAACCAAAACTTTGGGTATATTTTTTGCTGAAATAGGCAAGCG
>JAUVKU010000066.1 GCA_030596105.1 bacterium | reverse complement strand
CCGGATGTCCCGTATACGCTCCAGCCACTCGTCAAAATAATCCCATTTATCGGCTTGTTTAAGGCGTTCATCATCCATGGCAAAGCCCTTGATGATGTATTCTTTCAGGATATTTGTCGCCCATATTCTAAACTGGGTGGCCCGTTTGGAGTTGACCCGGTATCCCACGGCAATAATAGCATCGAGGTTGTAATACTTTACTGATTGAATTTGCGTTTTGCCGACCATGGCGCCATGCTGAGTGGTATGTTCCAAAATGGAACTTACCACTTGTTCTGCCAATTCACCGCTTTCAAATATGTTTTTCAGGTGTTTTGTAATGGCTGGTCTCTGGACATCAAAGAGCTCTGCCATCTTTTTCTGGGTCAGCCAGATGGTTTCATCCTGGAAAATTGTGTCGATTTTGACTGTGCCGTCTGCCGTGGTGTAGAGGACTATTTCGGATTGGTTGGGAGGTCGGGTCATTAGGGGACATCCATCATCTCTTTAATGTTATTGTATAAATTTATCAATTCATCAGAACTCATATCCAATATTGGTTCATACATAAAAGAATTAAGATGAATATTTTCAGGGGTCATCAAGTTAACCCTTTCTAATATTTTTATTTTTTCACTTTTATCCGGGAACGAATCTTTATATTTCTTAAATAATTCTATTGTTTGATTTTTTTGGATACTATCAACATGTTCCTTATCATTTATTTGCAATATCATAAATTCTTCAGCTTTTAATCTAATAGCAATAGACAATACAATTTTTGATTCTAAATTTTCACCATTATTTATTTGATCACATTCTTGAATAAGCAAATCATAAAAAATATTATCCAACTTATTGATTTTATTTACTGTTTGACTGTCAAAGATTAATTCATAAAACTCTTTTAGTTTTCTAATAGTTAAAGCCTTTGTATCGTTTTTAATATGCAAAAAACTTGTCATGTTTTGGAATTCACTTTTTTTACCAGAATATTCAAATAGGTTTCTAACCATAGGAATAGAAGCAAGAAGCATATGTGGCTTATCCAAGTTATCTCTCCAATGGTTCAGAGGATTGTTTTGATATGTCTCCTCTATAAGTTTTATTTCTCCGGTGGATTTAATAACATTTAATATATTATTTCTTGTTCTTTTTATATCTAATCTACCGCATACAGACCGATGAAAATCAAAATTATGCGTTAAAATAATCAAATAAAATTTATTTACTTCTGATATTTCTTTCAAATATTCAATAATTGCATATTTGTTTTTATAATCAAACGAATCGGCTATATCATCAATAACTAACAAGCAATCACGGTTCTCTTTTTTCTTAACTTCAACTTCAAAGAGGATATTCAAAATATATAAAGCTCTTTTTTCTCCCTGGCTTAGTACTTTTAATAGTTTGCTTTCTTCTACATCAGTATCTTCAAATTTGAATTTAATTTGTGGCAACTCATTACTAAGTATTACATCTACTTGATTAGATACATGCAAACTAAAAGGGACAAAGAATTTATTGTTAAAATCAGCAATTACTTTATACCAATCGCCTTTTTCTTTTTGCGCTTGCTCCCTAATCGTCTTTATAGTTTCTTTTGATGTTGCATATTTTGAAAGTAAGTCTTTAAAGACATTTTTATCTTGTTTGAAATAACTTTTCCATAATTTGGCTTTAAAACTACTTGGATTTGATAATTCTGAAACAATTTGAGGGTTATTCGACAAATAATCTCTAAAGTTTTTTATGTTTGCATTTTTCTTCAAGATTTTATCAAGCTTCTCAAATTCATCTTTTAGTTTTTTATCTTGTAAAATCAAATTCTTTTCTTCGGTTATAATTGTTTCTAAATCACTTTTTGTTTTTATATGCTCATCTTTTCCATTAAGTACAACAGAATGTTCTGCCTTAAAAAATCCATTTTTATCCAATTGAGTAGCTACATCTGATGCCTGGGTATGATTAAAAACGCCTTTTTTAAAAAAATTAGATTTTTCTAAGAGTTCATTGTATTTCTTTACATAATTATCAATGTTGCTTAAAAAATCAGGGCTCTCAATAGCTGGCTTTGTTTTATCATTAAATAACTCATTGTATTTTATATCTTGATAAACAGCTTCTTCATCATTTAAAATTTCTTTCTCTATTCTTTCTAACGCCTCAAAAAATTTATTTTTTTCGCCTTGAAAAAAAATGTCGCAAATTTCCAATTCTATTTCTTGCGGCTTTAAACCCGATAACTTTTGTATTGATTTTAGAAAGTCCTCTTTTTGTTTCTGTGTTTCTTGATATTCTTTATCAAATTGTTTTTTTAACTCTTGATTAACTAACAATGTAGAGATGTTATCTGACTTATACTCTTGATCATATGGTTTAATAACAAACACATTATCTTTTTGTAGATCAGAACCATTCTTTTTTATTTCTCTTATTGTCTCTCTATCCGTGTATATTTCATCTTTTGATTTTTCTCCTTTACTTAAATCAATAAAGGTCTTTGCTAAAGATGTTTTCATGGTTCCATTAGAAGCGTAGATGGAACAAATGTTTTTTTGGGAAAAATCAATTTCTTTTTCTAATGAAGAAATCCCATAACAATTTTTTAATTTCATACTCAATTTCATAAATAAAACTCCTTATAAAAACAAATTTACAACTCCCCCTCAAACGCCTTCTGCAAGATTGATTTCTTTAATTCCTCCGAGTCAGCGATTTTCTGCTGATATATTTTTTTAAGACGTTTTGTTTTGGTGGAAAGAGAATCAAGTTTAGCGACGATGCGTGTTTGTTCTATGAGTGCGGGGATATAAAGGGGGCATTTTAAGATATCGTTTTTCCTTAGATTAGTCTGATTTTCACCATTATCAAATGATAGTAAATATTTATTTCGGT
>JAUVKU010000010.1 GCA_030596105.1 bacterium | reverse complement strand
AAACTCCAACTCGGACAATCTGTTATCGCCATTGGTAATACATTAGGAATATTTCGCAATACAGTCTCAACTGGCGTAATTTCTGGATTAAGCCGTTATATCACTGCGTTTAATGCCCTTAGCAACAAAGCCCAACACTTGAGAGGACTGATTCAAACAGACGCAGCAATTAATCCTGGCAATTCTGGAGGCCCATTAATTGATGCACAAGGAAAAGCAATAGGAATTAATGCAGCTATGATTTCTGGAGCTGAAAATGTTGGATTTACACTTCCAATCAATACAGCTAAAAATGACCTTGATGATATTAAAAAACACGGAAGAATTCGCCAACCCTTTTTAGGACTAAGATATATTTTATTAAATAAAGACCTTCAGAAAAAATATAATTTTTCAAAAGATAGTGGTGCTTTAATTATTTCCGAAGATAATAATGGAATGGCTGTTATTCCTGAAAGTCCGGCCTATAAAGCTGGCATTAAAGAGTCTGATATTATTTTAGAGGTTTGCAATAATAGAATAAAAAATCCAAAAATTTCAATTAAGAATCCTTTGGAAGATATTATCCAAAAATTTAAAGTTGGCGAAACTATTAATTTAAAAATTTTCCGACAAGGAAAAGAAATAATTTGTAAAATACCAATAGGAGAGAGAATATAAACAATATCAAAAAAGATTATGAATAACCTTCTAAACAACTTTAGAAATTTAATAAATACCAAGCGGGAAATTGTTTTAATCGTGCTCGTTTTAATTTTTATTATAACTGGAATAATTTTCAATCATTGTTTGACTAAAAAAGAAATTGTCATAACGCCGACAGAAAAAGCGAAACCAAAAGAGGAATCGCCAGAAAATATTCTTCCAGAAGTTGTGTGGACTAAATATGTTAGTTCTGATTTGGGTTTTTCAATAGATATTCCCGATAAGGCATACTGTTCTTATATGTGTTTTGATAGCGAAATAACTCAAGTTCCAATAACGATTTTTGAGGATATTGAAAATAAAGTGGCCTATGTTTCAGAAAAATATTATTATAAGACTAAACGAGACGATCAATCAGATAAATATATAGAATCTTGTGAGAAAATTATATATTCTTTAAAATTATTAAAAGAAAAAAACGAATATAGAAAAGAGTTTTTAATAGATGGGGTTTTTCGTCCGATGTTAAGGGGGGCTATTATAATGAAAACTGTAAAAAACGATGACGAATTAGATGAATTTATAAAGGAAAATTATGGTCCAGGATGTCATGTTGGAGATAAAAAATTTTGGAAAAAACATCTTTATCAAGAAGGAGTTTATGATGTTTCTGTTAGGGGAGAAATTAATGATAAGAATACAACCTTAAGAACAACATCTTGTGAAGTGGCTTGGACAACAATATATAAAGTTTTGTACTTTCCTAAAAAAAACAAAATTATGTCGGTAATTCTTGGCGGAGATTGTTGTTATGGAACTAATCCACATTCACAACCATACCAATGTTATGATGAAAAAATGGTAAACAGTTTTAGGTTTGAATAAAAATTTTTTTTTAGTTTTTAATTTGACAAATTAGGGGGGGGGTATGATAGGGTTAATTTCGTGGAACTTTAAAAACAAAATATAGATTGAATTAAATATGAATCAAAAAGATTCTACACATACAGGTTGAAAGAAATAGGAGGTGAAATGAAAAAAAATGATTGGAAAGAAAATATTTGGGATAGGAATAACAGGATTAATAATAATAGCGATAATGAGTTTTGCAATTATGCCAGTTCAGGCTCAAACTACTGAATTGCGAATTACAAGCGATAATCTCTGCACTCTTTGGGGATATTCTAACTGGGCATATTGGAACAATCAATTAACTTGGAGTTATGGGTGGCAGCTTGATGCAACTTATGAGAGATCATTATATTATGGTTGCTATACACAGCACGCAGATAACAACGGTTGGCTTTGGGGTGAATGTGTTAGTTCGGTTAAGGCGCTAAGTGGCGATAATACTTTAACAGGCGAAGAACATCCAGAGTGGTTAAATAGATGGCACAAAGGAAGACGAGTAGTAGATGGCGGAGTTCCATCGGGAACAGCTATCGCAACATTTTTTGGTTCGGGAAATACATATAGTGGACATACAGCTATTCTCAAAGCATATATCGTAGATGGTCAATCGAACATAATCGGCATTCAAATTTGGGATTAAAATACACATTGGATAGATTTGAATGGAAATGGAATACAAAATAGTGGCGAGGGTATATTCGGAAGATGGAACATGTATCGCACTGGAAGCTCAACATGGGACGCTGACAACTATTATGTTATAGAAGTATAGACAATTTTTAAAAAAGAGCTCTTGTGAGAGCTCTTTTTCTTTGCGCTAAACTAAGAACAATTCAATTCTCCACGCAAAAAATACAGACCGACAAATCGGGCTGTATTTTTTATTCCACAGGTTATCCACAGTTTATTAACGAATTTATATTTCTCTGTTATTTTATTTTTAAAAACTATGTGATATAATTGGATTGACGACAAAAAATAATATCATTTTTATCTCTAAAATGATTATTTTTTGAAAGTATAAATAATATTATCAAATTATATTTTTATATCAATAATATGACTAAAGAAGAATTGTGGCAATCTTTACTTGCTCAAATTCAATTTAATATTTCGCCAGCAAATTTTGCGACTTGGTTTAAAAATACAGGGATACTTTCAAGAGAAGGGAAGGATATAGTTATTAGTGTTCCTAATAATTTTTCTAAAGAATGGATAGAAAATAAATATCATAAAATTATTTTAACCATTCTACATAATATTGATAGTGAAATTAAAAATATAAAATATGAGATTATTAGTTCTAAATTAAAAACTAATCAACGATGTTCTGATAATAAAACTAACGAAATAAACCAACTTGAATTTAAAGAGTTTAAAATTGATAAAACAACAAATCTTAACCCTCGCTACACATTTGAAAATTTTATTATTGGTTCTTTTAATGAACTTTCTCACGCCGCCGCTTCAGCCATAACAAAAAATCCAGGACTTGTTTATAACCCTTTATTTATTTATGGTGGTGTTGGATTAGGTAAAACACATCTTCTTCAAGCTATAGGAAATGAAATAATTAAAAATTTTCCAACAAAAAAAATAAAATATCTATCTTCAGAAAAATTTACATCTGAAGTTGTAATGGCTATAAAAAACCACTCAATGGAGAAACTTAAATCCACATATAGGGCGGTTGATGTTTTAATTATTGATGATATTCAATTTTTAGCTGGAAAAGAAAAAACTCAAGAAGAATTTTTTCACACATTTAATACCTTATATAATAATAATAAACAAATAATCCTCTCGTCCGATCGTCCACCGTCTTCTATTTCTGCAATAGAAGATCGTTTAAGGTCGCGGTTTGAAGGGGGAATGATTACTGATATTAGCTTGCCCGATTTTGAAACCAGATTAGCTATTTTAAAAATAAAAATTCAAGAAAAAAAAATAAATATTTCTCAAGAAGTATTAGAATATATTAGCTCTAATATAAAAAGAAATATAAGAGAGCTTGAAGGAGCACTTAATAAATTAATTATCTATCAAAAAATAAACGATAAACCTGTAAACATAGATATAGCTAAATCATTATTAAAAAATAGTGTTCTTAATTCTGTAAAAGTAGTTACTCCACAAAAAATACTCAAAGCAGTATTAGAATTTTATGATTTAAAAGAGAAAGAACTCTTTTCCGCTTCTAGAAGAAAAGAAATTATGAAACCACGCCAGATAGCAATGTATATTTTTAGAGAAGAGTTAAAAAATTCTTTTCCTTCTATAGGAAGAAAATTTAATGGTAAAGATCATACAACTGTAATTCACGCTTATAATAAAATATCGCAAGAAATAAAAGATAACCAAAAAACAGAAGAGGAAATAAATCTAATTAAACAACGCATTTACACTATATAAATTAAGACTATTGGAGTGTGAATAAACAGTTGATAAAACACTGGAAAAAGCATAGATAAAAATGTGGATAAACTGTTGATAAAAAAATTATATAAAAATTTTTTTTAAATTAACACATTAATACATTGTTAATCCGTTTCTAAATCACACTTTTTCCCCACTGTATTTAAGAATAAAAACGATAAAATAATCATTACACTATAACTATAATAAATACATATAATATTAAAAATTTATCAAAATATAAGATATGAAAATAACAATACTTAAAGAAAATCTTAAAAGAGGATTAAATATAGTTGAAAAAATAGCTGGAAAAAATTTAACACTTCCAATTCTAAATAATGTTTTAATTTCTACTGATAAAAATTTTCTTAATTTTTCTACAACTGATTTAGAAATTGGAATAAACTATTGGGCATTAGCTAAAATAGAAGAAGAGGGAAAAATAGCTGTTTCAGCTAAATTTGTTTCTAATCTTGTTTCGTCTTTACCTGACGAAAAAATAGAAATAAAAACTAAAAATAATGTTCTTTTTATTGAATGTGAAAATTATAAAGCACAAATTAAAGGTTTTGACCCTGAAGAATTTCCTATTATTCCAGAGATTAAAACACAAGATTTTATTGAATTAGATAGTTCTATTCTTTGTAATGGGATTTCTCAAGTTCTTGATTTTTGCGCTTCTACTCAAATAAGACCAGAACTTTCTGGGATATATTTTCAAATTCAAAAAGATAAAATTAAATTAGCATCAACCGATAGTTTTAGATTGGCCGAAAAAATAATTTATTATAAAGAATTAGAAACTAATCCTCTTTTTAAAGATAAATCTAAAGAATATTGTTTTATTGTCCCTCAGAAAATAGCAAGAGATCTTTCTAATATTATTTCCGATAAATTTACAGCCAAGGAAAGTAAAATAAAAATTTATTTTTCGCCTAATCAGGTTTTATTTGAATTGCCAATAGCTGGATCTTTTAATGGTATTAAACCAGAGCTTAAGTTTATTTCAAGATTAATAGAGGGTGAATTTCCAAATTATAATGAAATTATTCCTAAAAAATTTGAAACACAGGCAGTTATAAATAGAAATGATTTTTTGGGCCAAATTAAAACAGCTAGTTTATTTTCTGGAAAAGTAAATGAAGTTAAGATAAAAGTTAGTCCTAAAAAGGGGATACTTGATATATTTTCTCAAAATTCAGAACTTGGCGAGAATAAATCAAGTATTGTAGGCAAAATAGAAGGCGAAGATGTTGAAGTAGCTTTTAACTATAAATTTCTTATTGATGGTCTTTTAAATATAAAGAGCAATGAGGTTATTCTTGAGCTTAATAAAGAAGATGGTCCAGTCGTTTTAAAGCCAGTAGGAGACGATAGTTATATTTATGTGGTAATGCCAATAAAAGCCTCATAAAACTCTGCCTAGTGGTTATTGGAACGCTTTACAGCGCAATATTAAAAGGATATCAACAAAAAAATTCCCGATTTATCGGGAATTTTTTATTAAATCTTTTTCTTTTATTCTTTTTGGTTTTGATTTTCTATCCAATTTTTTATAGCTTGTTCCCATGTGTCATATTGAGAATCTGATTTTGGATTTTTTGGTTCTTTTCCTTGCGGGTTATTTTTATCAACATAATGTAAAATTGAATGAGGGTCTTCCCAATTTATTTCTCCCATTAAAACGGGTTTTTCTGTTTTAATTTGTTTTGGTATAGAAAAATTTTCTTTTGGAAATTTTTTCAACGCATATTCCATAAGTCTATGCCAAGTTGGACCAGCTAAAACAATACTAGGCTTTTCATCCATAGGCTCATTATTATTATTTCCAACCCAAACACCAATAACTATAGAGGGCGAGTAACCAATGGTCCATGCGTCTTTAAATTCTTGAGTCGTTCCTGTTTTAGCCGCTACATCATAATTTTCAAAATAAAGAGCTGATTTTGGTCCAAACATTGGAGTTCTGCTTATATTATCTGAAAGTATACTTGTAACTAAATCAGTAATATTACTTTCAAGAACTCTTTGTGCTGTTTTTTTGTTTTCTTTTATAATGTTTCCCTTTAAATCCTCGATTTTTAATATACTTATAGGTGGTGTTTTTAATCCTCTGTTAGCAAGAACTCCATACGAGGAAACAATATCTAATAATTTTATTTCTCCTCCTCCTAAAACCAGAGAAAGCCCGTAAAAAGATGGTTTTTCGTTTAGTGTTGTAATTCCTAAAGTTTTTGCTGTTTCAATAGTTTCTTTAATTCCAGACAAATAAAGAGTTTTAACAGATGGAACATTTAATGATTGTGCTAATGATTCTCGTAAAGTAATTGGACCTCTAAATTTTTCATCATAATTTTGAGGAATATAACTGTCATCACCCCAAACTTCGAAGTCAGTTTCAACATCCCATATAACTGTTTCTGGAGTGAACTCTCTTTTAAAAGCTGTTGTATAAGCAAATGGTTTAAAGGCAGAACCAGGTTGGCGATAACCTAAAGTAGCTACATTAAATTTTGGTTCAAATAAACATTCTTTTTTAGAAGATGAACATCCTTCTGGGTATGAATTATCAGAGTACCAATTTTTTGAACCAATCATTGTTAGTATTTCGCCATTTTTTGGGTTAATTGCTATTAATGCTAGATTATAAGCATTATAAGATTCGTTTATTCTAGTAGTTTCTTCAACTATTTTTTCAGCGGTTTCTTGTAAATCCCAATCTAAAGAACTATAAATTTTTAAACCTTTTTGACGCAAAAATTCTTCTCCGTATTCTCGTTCTAATTGTTTTTTAATATAAAGAGCAAAATGCGGAGCTTTTATAGTGCTTGTTGTTTTCGGCGCGAATTCTATCGCAATATTTTTAGCTGTTTCTAATTGTTGCTCTGAAATATATTCACATTTATTCATTCGCGATAAAACATAGTCTTTTCTTTTTAATAAACTATCAAGATTATTTCCGTAAGGAGAAAGACGGCTTGGGGCCTGTATTAAAGAAGCTAATATAGCAGATTCTTCTAATGAAATATCTGAAACAGACTTTTTAAAATAGGTTTGGCTTACTGCTTCTACGCCATAACAATTAGAACCAAATGGAATTTGGTTTAAATACCATTCTATTATTTGGTCTTTAGAGTGGCGACGATCTAATTCAATAGATAGAATTATTTCTTTTATTTTTCTTTCAATGGTTTTTTTATTGGTTAAAAAAGTAGAACGGATTAATTGTTGATCAATGGTAGAGCCACCAGAAATAGCTTTTCTAAGTTGTAAATTAATTGAAATGGATCTTATTATACCAGTCAAATCAACGCCAAAGTGTTCATAAAAGTTTTGGTCTTCTGTGGCAACAACAGCCTGTTTTAAATGTTCTGGTATTTTTTCTAAAGAAACCCATGTTCTTTTTTCTTCACCATAAATTTCATATAAAAGAACTTCGCCACTACGGTCGTAAATTTTAGTAGATTCAGTTATTTGTCTTTCAATAAATCTTTCTGGTCTCGGGAGGTCTTTACTATAATAAACAAATAAAGAGAAAAAAATTAATACACAAAATAAAAAACAAACACACATAGATTTAAAAATAAAACTAAGTATTTTTGTTTTTGTATTTTTTGTATATGTTTGGCGGTTAAATTTTTGTTGAACCATTATTAGTTATTCATCATTAATAATTTAATTGTTTAATTTACTTTAATAAATTTACATCAAATTGGCAAATTTTTAACGAGATGGTTGGCAAAATTTTTTCTGCTGTAATTTTATATTTTTGGCTACAATTTCGTCAGACTGCGCAAGAAGATTTTCTCCGTAGCGATGCTACGGTTCAAATCTTTTTTCTTGTCTTCCTTGTTTCGCTTAAAAATTTAAAATTTCGCTACGAAAAAATTTTGCCACCACCTCAACTATTTGTTATTATATAATATATGAAAATAAACACAGATATTAATAAAATTAAAGAGGCTTTAAGTAGCGGGATAGAGAATGTGATTAAAAAGGATCGTCTTGAAAAAAGACTTATTTCTGGTGAAAAAATAAGTATAAAGTTTGGAGTAGATCCATCAAGACCAGATATTCATTTGGGGCATTGTGTTTTATTGAGAAAATTAAGGCAATTTCAAGAATTAGGACACCAAATTGTTTTTATCGTAGGTGATTTTACTGGTAGAATTGGAGATCCTTCTGGTAAATCAAAAACCCGTCCCCAGCTTTCAATTAAAGAAGTTAAAGAAAATGCTAAAACTTATATAAAACAAGCTGAAAAAGTAATAGATATGAAAAGAGTTGAAATACGCAGAAATTCTGAATGGTATGATAAAATGAGACCAGATGATTTCATAAAACTTTTTAGTAAAATAACTTTAGCGCAAATTTTAGAAAGAGATGATTTTGATAAAAGAATTAAAGGGGAAAAAGATATTTATCCTCACGAGATACTTTATCCAATTCTTCAAGCTTATGATTCTGTGATAATTAAGTCAGATGTTGAAATAGGTGGAACCGATCAAACATTTAATATGTTGATGGGTAGGACTTTACAAAAAAGGTTTGGGATGCATTCGCAAGATGTGATAACAATGCCTCTTTTAATTGGGACAGATGGTAAAAATAAAATGAGTAAGAGTTTAGATAATTATATAGGGGTTATTGAGTCTCCAATAGAGCAGTATGGTAAAATTATGTCTATTTCTGATGATTTAATCTTTCATTATTTTGATTTACTTACAGATGTATCAACAGATGAAATAAGAAATGATTTAAAGGAGACAAGGATTAATCCTAAGGACGCAAAATCAAAATTAGCAAAAGAAATAGTTAATATTTTTCATAATAAAAAAGCAGCCGAAGTAGCTGAAATAGAATTTAATAAAATTTTTAAAGAGAAAAAACTTCCTTCAGAAATTTTAGAAGTAAAAATTAGGGAAAAATCTTTAAATATCCTTGATTTATTGGTTAAGTTAGATATGGTTATTTCAAAAGGGGAAGCTAAGCGTTTAATAGTTCAAGGGGGATTAAAGATAAATGGTAATGTTTGGCGTGAGTGGCAAACAGATATAGATATAAAAAAGGATATGATAATTCAGGCAGGAAAGAGGAAATTTATTAAGATTTCTTAGTAATCTAATATTATTAAACTAAAATCCCGCGTTAAGCGGGATTTTAGTTTAATGAAATGGCTGTAAAAGAATTTTACAACCATCTCAAAGAATTTATTTTTGAGTTGTTGTTTCCTCTTCTTATTCAACTTCTATTTCTGCTTCAACTTCTTTATCTTCTGTGTCTATTTTTTCTGTTTCTTCTTCTGTTTCTTCTTCTGTTTCTTCTTCTGTTTCTTCTTCAACTCCTTCAGTTGTTTCTTCTTCTGTTTCGTTTGTTAATTCTTCGTAAATCATAGTTTTGAATTTAAAATATTTTTATATTTTTTATGTTCGACTTTTTTCTTCTATTTTTGAAAAAATTAAGAAAAAATAGAAGAATTATCTTTACAAGGATATTATAAGAATTTGATTGTTTTTGTCAAGACTTTTTTGACAATTTTTAAAAAAATTGTTTAATGGGTCTATGGGTTTTTTAATTTAACACATTTATTGAGTATTTTTGCTGAATTAATATAGCAGATTGCAACAGCTAAAGCATCTGCTGCATCATCTGGTTTGGGTATTTTTTCTAACTTAAGACGCAGTTGGATCATTTTTTGAATTTGGTGTTTTGTGGCCCTTCCATAACCAACTGTTGTCATTTTGACTTGTAAAGGAGTAAATTCAAAGATGGGCATATTTTTTTTAGCTCCTGTTAATAGAATTACGCCTTTAGCTTGGCTAACAGGAAGAGCTGTTTTTAAATTTTTAAAAAAAAATAAGCTTTCCACAGCTAAAATTTTAGGTTCGTATTTTTTTATTACTTTATTTAATTGATTATGTAATTCTTTTAATCGTTCTGCTGGACTTAAAAGTGGTTCAGTTATTATGCATCCATAGCCCAAACATTTTAAATTGTTTCTGTCTTGGTCTTCTATTATTCCATATCCAGTTGTGGCTGTGCCAGGATCAATACCTAAAATAATCATATTTGTAATTAAAGATTTAATACTATATTAAAATTTTAACAAAACCCCTTGTTTAAAACAAGGGGTTTTTAATATATAAAATTGAAATTATTCAATCAATATTTGTTGAGAATATATGACAATATCATTTCTGCTGCGATTTTCAGATTTGGGTTGCGGCTTTGTAAAAATTTTTCAACATATACGATGTATATGCCTCAAAATTTTTACTTCGCCTCGCCTCAAATTTGAAAATCTCGCTACGAAAGCATATTGTCCTATACTCTCATATCAGAATATATATCTTGAACAGCGTCGTTTTCGTCTAATGCTTCAAATAATTTTTCAGCAGATTGTTTACCTCTTTCGTCTAATTTTTTTTCATCTTTTGGAACCCAGTCTAAACTTGCCGATTCAATCTCAATTGTTTTGTTTTCTATGTTTTTTTTAACTTTTTCTAATTCGTCTGGTTTAGTGTAAATATCTAATATATTATTACGCCACTGTATATCTTCTGCTTCAGCTTCAATTGCCATCATTTCTAATTCTTCATTATTTATTTTTTGTTCTTCGTTATCTATTGTTATTACGCCCTTTCTGTTAAACATCCATTTTACAGAGCCTTCATCAGCAAGCTTTCCATTATGTTTGCTTAAAATTTGCTTAACCTCTCCTAATGCGCGATTTTTATTATCAGTAAGGCATTCAATTAAAATAGCTATTCCCCCAGGACCATATCCTTCATAAAGAATTTCGTATAAATTTTCTCCTTCTAATTCGCCAGTTCCTTTTTTTGTAGCTCTTTCAATACCGTCTTTAGGCATATTTAAAGACTTGGCTTTTTCCATAATTAAACGCAATCCAGAATTTGTTGATGGGTCGCTCCCTTTTTCTTTTACTGCCACAACAATTTGACGAGCTAATTTAGAAAAAATTTTACCTCGTTTAGCATCTGTAAGGGCTTTTTTATGTTTTATTGTTGCAAAATGACTATGACCTGACATATTGTTTTAATAATAAAAATATATTAATTTACACTTTTAATTTTATCCTGAATTTTTCAAAAAATCAATTCTTTAGAAATAAAATTGTGGTCGCGGATAAAATAGCAATACTTAACGCTCCGAGAAAAACAAGAATAAATTTAGATAGAGGTTTATTTTTATTTAGTTGGATTATTTCGCTGATGCTCGCGGATTGTTTTATTGTTTGAGATTTTTGCTTATTCGCACCGGAGGAAAAAGTTGAAATTGATTTATTGTTTTCCTTAGTATTATTTTTTTCAATATCTAAATTTTTATTTGATATAATATTTTTTGAGTTTGGGGTTAAGACATTGCTCCATATCCACATAGATCCATCTCTATTGTAAGATTGGTTTTGTGGAGCTTTTTCATTATATAACATTGAATCTATAATTTTTCCGTCAGGATGCGCCAATTGTAAACCGTCAGAACTATTGTTTAAGGTTATTTTTGTTGTTGCGCAAGGCAACAATAAAAATCCAAAGGGTTTTATTATGGTTGTATCTGGGAAAATATAAGTTTTAATACTACCAACAGTGTCAAATATTTTCCAGCCAGAGACATCTATTTTTTTATTATTTTGATTAAAGATTTCTATGTATTCGTTTTCAGAATCAGATCCTTTTGGAGAGGGAAGTATTTCATTAATCACAACACCTGTTGGATAAATTATAGGTTTGGGCTCTGGCTCTGGTTCATCCCCGTTTATTTTTATTTCAGGTTTTTGTATCGGATCTAGTTCATCAATATCCTCATCGTAAATTTTATTTTTATTTTTTGGAGTTCCGAGAGAATTTTGGCTTGATTGCCAATTTTTTTCATTATTTCCAATAAGCGTAGTATTTTTTCTTTCCATTGTTTTATAATCATCATTCGCAATGCCAGCAAACCAGCCATTAGAGCAATCAATTTCATCAACTACCAAAGAAGTGTTGTTTAATAACCATAAAATTTCTCCAGAATTATTTAGTCCGTGACCACCCCAACTACTCGGTTTTTGATCAGCTATTATATGAGGAACTGTTTCGTCATCTGTTCTTTCAATAAGATAATAAGATTTTGCGTTAATTATTCCTGTTAGCGGTTCGATTAAGGTTTCGCCATTTGCTTCATATAGTCCCCACGCCTCAAGATTAATATTTTTATCCGTATTATTATATAACTCTATCCATTCATCAAAATTGCTATTATTTGTCCCCATCCACGCAATTTCACTAATAACAACATCTAATGGATTTATTAATTCTGTGGCAAAAATAAAACCAGCCAAGGATAACTTGACTAGAATAAATAAAAACAACAAAATTTTATATTTACTAAAATAATTTTTCTTATTCATTGTTTTTTACCTTACCAAAAATATGTTATAGTGTAAATAGAAAAAATGAGTGTTAAAATTTGATTTTTCGAGAAAATTTGATATTATGAGAGCATAGAAATTTATTTTAATGATAAAAATTAAAATGTTTAAATATAAAAAACAGATATCAACCAAAAATTTAGATAAAGAATTTGAATTTTTTTCTGAAAAAATTATGGAGTTAAAATTGCCTGATGGTTTCAGACAATTTATTCTATACGCTATTTCTGAACTTTTCGCTAACATAAGAGAGCATTCAGTTGCGTCAAAAATTGGAATATTGCTTACGATTAGTAAAACTAATTTTTCTTTAGAGATTACTGACAATGGTATTGGTTTACGGAAGTCGTATATTCAAAAAGGAATCTATCCCAAAGATGATTTTTCAGCTATTGAGTTTGCTTTAGCAGGTCTTTCAACTAAAGAATCAAAACAGCGGGGATTTGGGCTTTATTCAATAAAGAAATTAATTAAAGTGCTTAATGGTTTTATGAGCATTAAAAGCGGTAGTTCATTAGTAAAAATTTTGAAAAATAAAATTGAAACAGCGAATATTAAGGAAAAGTCAGGGGTAGGCATTTTTCTTAAAACACCAATAAAAAATATTGAATTTTACAAGTATATTGAATAACTATAATGAAAAATATTTTTACAATTGAAAAGCAGTATTTGATTTTTCGCGAACAGGCGATTTCTTTAAGAAAGTCCATTTTTAAAAAAATAAAAATGAGCGAAAATAATGAGATTTTTTTAGACCTATCAAAGGTTGTTTTTATGTCGCGAAGTTTTGCCGACGAATTGATTAATCTTATTGAAAATTTTAAATTAGAGAATAAAAAAATTAAACTTATCAATCAATCCCCAGTTATTGAAAAACTTTTGAACGCTGTTAAGAATACAAGAAAGAAAATAAAAAAGGAATTTTTTATTGCTTAAAAAATAATTAAAGAATAAAAACTATGAGCAATCAAAATTTGTTTAAGCTTTTGAACAATAAAGAAATACCCATACCAACAGGAATTTTGATAATTCTCTCAATTTCCATTATATTTGTCTTTGTCGGAATTTTATTTTCACAGTATGCGGAGACACAGAAACAAGAAGTCCTTACTCCAGAAACAGAATTTTCAGAAAAACAAGCAAAAGACGGAATTACCGATCCAGCGACAAAAGATTGGAAAACTTATAGAAACGAGGAGTATGGGTTTGAAATGAAGTATCCGGAAGACTTTTTCACAACACAACCTCTGCAGCCAAAAACAAAGACGATACAATGTGATTATGTTAATTTTGTCGATAATTGTCCTACGGAAATAACAACCATAAATGATATACCTTTCTGTTTACAAAAAACAGGCGGAGCAGCGGCAGGAACAGCTTATGTAACATATAATTACACCACCGTAAGAGATAAAAAATGTTTTATCGCGTCTTTTACTGTTCCGTATCCTAATTGTTCGAATTATTTACCTATTGAGAATCAAAAAATTCAGCAAATGTATGATAAATGCAAATTTGATAATGAGATTACTAAACCTAAAATAATCAACCAAATGTTTTCAAGTTTTCGGTTTATTGAAAAAAGGGTATATTTTGAAGAATCGTTAAAACCTGCCAATCCTAAACATGTATATGCTCCGTTTGTAAAAGAAATACCAGATGATTTAAGAGATATAATTGTTGAACACAATATTAAGATTGCTGAAGATTATTATGTGAGCGAGGATTTAAAGTTGAAAGAAAAATTTTATAATAAAATAGCGAGTTTTACATTAGCGGGCGAAAAAATAGATTTGGATGGAGATGAAATTAAAGAATATATTACATATCCTCAAAGTCTTTATATAAATGAAAAACACATCACTAGTTTTACAGGCACAGGAGGCGGTCCAATAAATGTATTTGGATTTATTCAAGGAAAATGGGAATTAATCGGAGATTTTTCAGGAAATAGAGGAGAAAAAATAAACAGCAGACACACAAAAGGATATGTTAATTTAGTTAGCCATACTTCTATGGGAGCGTCTTTGTCAGTAATTAGAGAATATGCGTGGAACGGAGAAAAATATGAATTGATAAAAAAAGTAACATGGGGAGAGGGGACTGAAAATCCTTCTGGTCCGCCTAAGGAATATCTTGAACTATGGGAACAAAAAGGATAATGAGATAGTTTTGTAATTCAAGAGACCTGTTGCTTATTATGCAACAGGTCTAAGGTTAATATAGAAAATAAAATCCAGTTCCGATAAATTAGGACTGGATTTTATTTTTATATTGATTTTTTTAGGGATTGATAAAGAATTTTAGAGTAGATTTTGTTGTTTTTCGTCATATTTTATTCCTATATATTCGTAGGCTAATTTTGTGGCAGTTCTGCCACGGGAAGTTCTTTCAATAAATCCCATTTGCATTAAATATGGTTCGTAAACATCTAATATGGCATCTTCTTCTTCTGATGTTGCGGCAGCTAATGCTTGTAATCCAGCTGGTCCTCCATTAAATTTTTTAATAAGTGTTTCTAAGATTTTTCTATCTCCATATTCTAATCCTTTTTCGCTAATTTCTAAAAAATTCAAAGTTTTTTCAGAGATATTTTTAGTAATAATTCCATTTTCTTCAACTTGCGCAAAATCTCTAATTCTTTTTAAAAGCCGATTAGCCACCCTTGGAGTATAACGAGAATGTTGGGCAATAAATTTAATTGCTTCTGGTTTAATCTCTATATTCAAAACGTAAGCTGATCGTTGAATAATTTTTTCAATATCTTCTTGCGTGTAAAAATCAAGTTGAAAGGTTGCTCCAAATCTGCTTCTTAGCGGAGAAGAGAGAAGCGCGACTTTTGTCGTTGCTCCAATTAATGTAAATTTAGGAATATCAAGTTCCATTGTTTGAGCCATTGGTCCTTTTCCAAGAATGATATTCAATTTAAAATCTTCCATTACAGGATAAAGATATTCTTCAACAACCCTGTGGAGGCGATGAATTTCATCAATAAAAAGAATATCGCCATCTGTGAGATTTGTTAATATTGAAGCGAGATCTCCAGCTTTTTCTATTACAGGACCAGCAATTACCCGTATATTAGCATTCATCTCTTTAGCAATTAATTGAGCTAAGGTAGTTTTTCCTAAACCAGCATTTCCATAAAAAAGAATATGGTCTGGCGTTTCGTTTCTTTTATTTGCGGCTTCAATAATTATTTGTAGATTTTTTTTTATTTTTGTTTGCCCAATATATTCATCCCAGCTTTCTGGTCTTAAAGTAGAATCTAAAATTTTGTCGGTTTTAATCTGATTTGGGGATATATGACTTGACAAATTTTTCATAATCTATTACAATATTAAGTCAATCTAAGAAACAGCTACAAAATTGGGGGTAGGAATTTTTCTTAGTTTGGATAGCTTGGGTAATGCTGTGCTATTCCTCAGAAAAATTTTAAGCTTTATGTTTTGAACTATTGTTATGCCCCCAATTTTGTAGCTGTTTTTATTTATTATTTTTTAACTATAATTATTTATTCTGCTTTACCAGCAGCTCTCTCTACTTCTTCAATAGTAGTTGTTCCTTGTAAAATTTTTATTATTCCGTCTTGGTACATTGTCAACATACCTTTTTTAATGGCTAAATCTTTCAAATCAGCGATAGAGGGGTTTTTAATAATAAATCTTTCCATCTCTTGGTCTATAAGAAATGTTTCAAATATACCCACCCTTCCTTTGTATCCAGTAAGGTTGCAATCTTTGCATCCTTTTATTTTTGGAATTTTAATTTTATCTTCTGTTTTTAAAATTTCAAGACATTCTATATTATCTGGCGATTTCACGAACGCTTTTTTTATTTTTTCTAATTCTATTTCAGAAGGGCTCTCAAGTGTTGAGCATTTTTTACACACTTTTCTAATTAATCTTTGTCCCACAGCCATATTAACAGCAGGTCCAATATTTGAAGCTTGCGCTCCAAGAGATAGTAATCTTGCTATAGTTCCAGCAGCATCGTTAGTGTGGAGCGTTGTGAGGACTAAATGTCCAGTTAGAGCCGCTTGAAGTGCTGTATTTGCGGTTTCTAAGTCTCTTATCTCTCCAACTAAGATAACATCTGGATCTTGTCTCATAAGGGATTTAAGCCCACTAGCAAAATCGTATCCTTTTTTAGCGTCTGTTTGTGTTTGTGAAATGCCTTTAAGGCGATATTCAACAGGATCTTCAATAGTAATAATTTTAATTTCTGGATTGAGAATACTTTTTAACAGGGCGTATAGAGTTGTTGTTTTTCCAGAACCAGTTGGCCCAGTAACAATAATCATCCCATTAGGTTTTTCTATCTGTTTTTTGAAAAGCTCAAACAAATCTTTTCTTAATCCAAGACCTTCTACTTTTATAAGGCTTTTAGGATTTAAAATTCTTAAAACTATTGATTCTCCGTATTGAGTTGGTAAAACCGAGGTTCTAATTTCAATTAGCTCTTCTTTTTTAATTTGAGCGGGAACAGGTGTTTCAAACTCATCATTCTTTTCGTCGTTTTCATAATCATTAATTGTAATAGAAAATCTTCCGTCTTGAGGTTTTTTTGAGATATTTAATTTAGCACCAGAAAGAAGCTTAACTCTTGAAAGAATGCTTTTGTATAATTTAATATCAAATTCTAAAATATCTTGTAGAACTCCGTCTATTCTTGCTCTAATTTTAACATCTGTTTCGTCTGGTTCTATATGTATATCAGAGGCATCAAGGCAAATTGATCCACCAAGAATAATTTTTAAAACTTCGGAAATATTTTCTACCAAATTTAATTCAATCTCTTTTTTGAATTTGTCAACATTTATTATTTTTTCTTGGAGTTGTCCAAATTCATACGAAGTTATTGTGACTTTGCCTGTGATTTTTGCCATAGCTTTATCTTAATATATTTAATATTTCTTCTTGAGCTAACCTTAAATTATTTTTGTTAATTGAGAACAATACTCTATTTCCTTGAGAAGTTCCTTCAAAATTTTTCAAAATTGTTTTAAAATAGTATGTTTTAGATGAATAAAGAATACCTTTTAAATTATTTGTTGGAGAATATTCTTCCCATAGGATTAAAAAATTAGATTCTGGAAAACATGGAATCCAAAAATTTAATTTTAGTTCATTTATTATAAAACTTAAATCCTTAGATGTTGTCCCAGAGTTTTGGAAATCTTCTCTGTCTAAAATAATTTGATAAAGATTTTTTTCTTTGTTAAAATTCAGTTTTTCCAACGACCTGCCTAAAAGTTTTATTTTAGAGATAGAATTTGTTTTATACAGGTGTTGTATTATTTTTTGATGGTCAGCTTTTTTTTCAATTAAATAAGAGGCAGCTTCAAAAGTTATTGGTCTAGTTTTTGGTCTTTTGAGGTTTTGAGAGAAGTAGAGGACTCCAGTCAAGAGTTGTGTGGCAATATCTTTGTCTATAATGGTTTCGTTGATTGATTTTATAATTTCGGTTGATGTCTCAGATAAAGACGAAGTAAGATTTACAAGATTAATTTCTCCGAAATTTTCATTTGATAGTTGATTGTCAATGTTTAATACCGGATTTTTATAAAAGAGTTCAATTCCTTGACCTGAAATAGGTAGGTCTTCTAAGCTTTTAGCACCAATAGTTATAAAAATATCTTTTTGCGACAGCGCTTTATTTTCGTCATTAGTAAATTCTAATAAATAATTTTTTTCTAATCGGGCAAAGCTAATGTCACTTTTTTTAATTGGTTCTTTTTCGCAATTTAAATAAATTTTAATATTTCTTTCATTTTTTTCGTAGTATATTTTTTTTGCTTGTTTTTCAGAAATATTTATAGAAATAACAGAGTTTTTTGTTGAATTGTTTAAAAATTGAAGATTTGTGGGAATTTCTTTTGCCAACATATCTACATTTTTGCCCATTTTTTTTAAGGCGTTGAAAAGAGCTAAAGTTGCACCCAATACATCTCCATGAATATTTTTAGATGGCAATAGACAAATGTTTTGAGATTTTTCAATTAAATTTTTAGCATCATTAAGTTGGTTCATACAGTGAATTATTTCAAACTATCCTATTTTTCGGAAATAGTCAAATTTTCATATCTATGATATTATGACAATACAACAGAAAAAATTTTTGGAAAATGTAGAATAATAGATTTTTATTCTGAGAGTGTGGAACAATATGCTTTCGTAGCGAGATTTGAAAATTGTGAGCGAGAATTGTAAAGAGCGAGGAAGTTATGCTTTATCATAGCTGACGAGTTCTGAATAATTCGTAGTCGCAATTTTAAAATCGCAGTAGAAATGATATTGTTCAACGGTCTCATTCTATGAAAAAAGAGTTTCTTGCGAATAGTTTTTTAGAGACGCAAAAAATAGGTAGGGATTTGGCGCTTGAGATTTTGAATTTTGGTCCTCGCAAATCGTCTTTTATTATGGGGTTATTTGGAGATTTAGGAGGAGGCAAAACAACATTTCTGCAAGGGTTTGCTGACGGTTTAGGAATAAAAGAAAAAATTTTAAGTCCAACTTTTGTTATTTTAAAAAAATTTCAAATTCCAATAAATGTTGGTTGTACGGATATTAGAAAGAGCTGTTGTGTAAGTAAATTTCAAAATTTTTATCACATTGATTGTTATAGAATTCAAAAATCTAAAGAAATTTTAGATTTAGGATTTAAAGAAATTATGGCTAATCCTAAAAATATTATTGCTATTGAATGGGCTGAGAAGATTAAAGATTTGTTGCCAAAAAATGCTATGATTTTAAATTTTGAATTTATCAATAGAACAAAAAGAAAAATTATAATAAAGCAAAATGAGCAATAAAAAACGGTTAATCGTAATAGATAGTAATTCTTTAATCCATCGGGCATTTCACGCTCTACCGCTTTTAACAACTCCAAAAGGAGAGATAATAAACGCGGTTTATGGGTTTTTATTGGTTTTTTTGAAAGCAATAAAGGAGTTTAACCCAGATTTTATAGCTGCTTGTTTCGACTTGCCAGGTCCAACGTTTAGGCATAAAATGTTTAAGGAATACAAGGGAAAGAGAAAAAAAGCTCCAAATGAACTTTATAATCAGATTCCAAGAATAAAAGAAATTTTAAGAAATTTTAATGTGCCTATTTTTGAAAAACAAGGATTTGAAGCAGATGATTTAATTGCTACAATTTCAGCAAAAGTTCAGGAAAAACAGGTGGCGACAGAGATAGAAACAATTATTTTGAGTGGTGATTTGGACACATTTCAATTTATTGATAAAAATACCAATGTTTGCACTTTGGGAAAAGGAATAAAAGAAACCGTGATTTATGACGAGGGAAAGGTTAAAGATCGTTTTGGAGTTTCTCCAAAACAAGTAGTTGATTATAAAGCATTGGCAGGCGATTCTGCTGATAATATTCCTGGGGCGGAAGGCATAGGTAAGAAAACTGCGGAAACTCTTCTTCGGGAATATGGGAGTCTGGAAAATCTTTATAAGGCGATAGAAAGTGGAGAAGCATGGGATTTAAAATCAAGAATAAAAGATATTTTAATAAAAAATAAAGAGCAAGTTTTTCTTTCTCAAACTTTGGCAAGAGCTGAGAGAAATGTTCCGATTGATTTTAGTCTGGAAAAATGCGAGTGGAAAAAATATGATAAGAAAAAGATGGAGCAAATTTTTAAAGATTTGAATTTTTTAACTTTAATTAATAGATTACCATTATAAATGAAAATAAGAATGTTAATAAAATGAAAAAAATAGAAACAGATAGCTTGAATTCAAGTTGTTTTTTTGGATATTTTGCAATATAATATAATATAATAT
>JAUVKU010000007.1 GCA_030596105.1 bacterium | reverse complement strand
TTCCAGAAGAAATAAAAGCTGAAAGGTTTGCTGGTTCAAAAATAGCAAGCGGAAATATTGATGTTGCTCCATTGCTTTGCGGTTTGGTAGCTGGTTCAATTTCGGAAATTAAAACTTGCAAAGAGATAATAGAGGAAATAGTAGGAGTATGTTAATATGATTATGTGATTAGTTAAATTTATTAAGAAATAGATTTATTTTTAATATGAATATTATAATCTCTTGGTTTTGTAAAATATTTTTAGCTCCCCTTATTAAAAAATTTTTCATAAAAGAAATAAAAGGGCTGGAAAATATTCCTAAAATAAATTTTATCGTAGTTTCAAATCATCAGAGCCATTTAGACGAATTGATTACTAGTTATATCTGTGTTCCAAGAAAATATCGTTTTATCGGGCAAGTAGATAGTTATGGCGGTTTTAAAAAATTACTTCTTTATTTTTTGTATTTTCTTGGGGACGTTATTCATTTAAATAGAAAAAGCAAAGAATCGCGAAAATCAGTTTTAGAGGAAGCGATTAGATCTTTAAATAAAGGATATTGTTTAATAATGTATCCAGAAGGCACGAGATCAAGAACTGGAGAAATTCAAGAAGCAAGATGGGGCGTGGCTAGAATTTTATTAAAAACTAAAGCTCCTATTTTGCCTGTTGGAATTAAGGGAATGTTTGATGTTTTGCCTCCGCACGGAAAACTTAATATCAAAAAAATTGTTGAGGTTGGAATAGGCAATCCACTTTTTTTTGAAGAAGAACGGGAAAAAGCAAAGGGGTTAGATGAAAATTCTGAAGAATACAAAGAGATTTTACAAAAAATTACCCAAGAAACAATGAAACAAATAGTTGTATTGAGCGGTCAGGGAATAAATGGCAAGGATTGAGTTGGTCTTGTGGAAATAAGTAATTAGTTATGGAGATAAAAAAGATTCTTATTGCGAATAGGGGAGAGATAGCTTTGCGGGTTATTAGAACTTGTAAAGAAATGGGAATTAAAACCGTAGCGCTTTGTCCTCGTCAAGGAGATGAGGACAATTTTTTGGAAACTAAGTTCGCTGACGAGTTTTATTATTTAGAGCAAGACGGGATTTTGGGTTATCTTGATCAGAGAAAAATAATTGAGATTGCCAAGCGCGCTGAAGCAACAGCAATACATCCGGGTTATGGTTTTTTGTCTGAAAATTGGGATTTTGCTAGGTTTTGCGAGAGAAATAATATTAAATTTATTGGACCTAGCTCAGAAACATTAAGGCAGTTGGGCAATAAAGTAGAAGCAAAAAAAATTGCTAAACAAAGTGGGTGTCCGATCCTTTCTGGAACTCAACCAATAAAAAATGAAGCAGAATGTATGCAAGCTGTGAATGCTGTTGGAGCGCCGTTTCTTTTTAAGGCATCAAATAGTGGTGGCGGATTAGGCATTCAATTGATAAGCGAAATAAATAAGAATGGAATATTGTCTGCTTTTCAACGAATAAAAAGGGAAACAAAAAACGCTTTTGGCGATGACGAAATTTTTATTGAAAAGTTTTTAGAAAATCCTCGTCATATTGAATTTCAAATTTTAGGAGATGGTAAAGGGAATGTTGTTCATTTTGGAGAGAGAGAATGTTCTATACAGCGACGACACCAAAAACTTATTGAAGAGGCCCCGTCTTGTTTTTTAGATGAGCGATTAAGGCAAAAGATGGGAGATATGGCAGTAAAGATTGGTAAATTAGTGAATTATGAAAGTTTGGGCACGGTAGAGTTTTTATTAGATGAAAACAAAAATTTTTATTTTCTTGAAGTAAATCCTCGCTTACAAGTAGAGCATCCTGTTACAGAGCAGATTTGTGGGGTGGATCTTGTTGAACAGCAGATCAGAATTGCTAATGGCGAATCCTTAAATTTAAAACAAAGAGATATTAAGTTGTCTGGATGGGCAATGGAATTTAGAATTTGCGCCGAAGACGCATTAAATAATTTTCAACCAAATAGTGGCACAATCACACAATATCTTCCGCCTAACGGTAGGGGTGTTGAAATGCATAGCTTTTGTCGTGATGGGCAATGCGTGTTTCCCTATTTTGACAGCATGATAGGAAAATTAGTTGTGTATGGAAAAGATAGACCCTCTGTTATACGACAAGCAAAACGATCTTTTGACGAATTTGTGCTTAACGGAGTTCCAACTTTGATTCCCTTTTATAAAATTATATTAGAAAGAAAAAATTTTTCTGACGGTAATTTTTCTACATCTTTTATTAAGCAAGAAAAAATTATAGAGCTTCTTAGAGAGGCTCAACCACGCTTACAGCGAAAAGAGATAAAAATAAATAATAATGTGGTGTCTGGGAATAATGGAAAATTTGAAAAAATAAGTAAGCAAGACATTGCATGGATAGTGGCGAAACTTTATCATAAAATAAAAAAACAGGCCTCAAAAGAGACTAAAACCAATGGAAGTAAATGGCTTGCTGTCACACGATCAGAAGCTCTCCAAAAATTTTAAAATTATTCAAGATGTATTTTCTGTCGGAATTTTGTTAGTTTGTCCCGTAATGCGGGATGTTTTTTTAATTCAGGGTCTTGCTCCAAAAGTTCTTTAGCTAATTGCCTTGTCTTTTCCACTAAGGCCATGTCTTTTAGAGAGTTCATTATTAAGTCTGGAATGCCCCATTGGCGCGTTCCAGAGAAGTCTCCAGGTCCTCTGATTTCTAAATCTTTTTCAGATAATTCAAACCCATTTTTAGCGGTTATCAGCGCGTTTAATCTTTGTCTTGTTTTTTGGGAGAAGGAATCAGTCAACAAAAAGCAATAAGATTGATATTTTGATCTGCCAACTCTGCCCCTGAATTGATGGAGTTGCGCCAAGCCAAATCTGTCTGACCCTTCAATCATCATTACAGATGCATTCGGAATATCAATTCCAACTTCAATTACGGAAGTGGACACTAAAATATCAAATTTTTTATTTTTGAAATTTAGCATTATTTTTTCTTTTTCTTTTGGTGTCATTTTTCCGTGAAGCATTTCTACTTTAAGTTCAGGGAAAATTTCTTTTGACAATTTTTCGTATTCTTCTTCAACAGCTTTTACATTTGCCCAAGGCGATATTTTTTTTTCTGTTTTGTTTTTTAATTTTGTTTCAGGATTTTCTATTTCAGTTTTCTCGCCTTCTATTCTCGGACATATCACAAATATTTGCCTTCCTTTTTTAACTTGATTTTTTATAAATGTATATATTTTTTTTCTTCCTTTCGGGGGAATAATTTCTGTTTTTATTTTTTTTCTTCCTTTTGGTAATTGGTCAATAATGGATAAATCTAAGTCGCCGTAAATTGTAAGGGCTAATGTGCGAGGGATAGGGGTAGCGGTCATTGAAAGTAAATGCGGAATAGCAATGCCAGTTATTTTACTCCATTTTTTTTTGCTTGTTGCGTTTTTGCATAGCTTGGCTCTTTGGTTTACTCCAAAACGATGTTGTTCGTCTAAGACAACCAAGCCCAATCCGCCAAATTTTATTTTATCTTGAATTAAAGCGTGCGTGCCAAGCAAAATATCAATTTCTCCTTTTTTTGTTTTTTCCAATAATTTTTGCCGAGAAATTTCTATTGTTTGGTTTTTTAATTTTCTTGAAATAAATTCGTCTTCTTTGCTAGTAAGAAATCCAATGTTTATTCTAAGGTTTTGCAATCGTGTGGAAATTTCTTTAAAATGTTGTTTTGCCAAAATTTCAGTCGGAGCCATAAACGCCACCTGGTAGCCAGCCTTAATTGTTTGCAGTGCTGCGATTAAAGCAACTATGGTTTTTCCAGAGCCAACATCTCCCTCTAAAAGGCGGTTCATTGGGTGTGGTTTTTCCATGTCTTTTAGAATTTGGAAAGCGGATTTTCTTTGCGCGTCAGTGAGCTTGAATGGCAGACAACCAACAAATCTTTTAATTAAATCAACATTAAACGGGATTGCGTTTGCGCTTTCTTGATCTAATAGCATCCGCTCTTTTAAAACCGCAAGTTGTATGTTGAATAATTCTTCAAAGGAAAATCGTTGTTTTGCTTTTTTTGCTAGCTCTATTGAATCTGGGAAATGGATTTGCCACAGAGCTTTATCAATAGCTAAAAAATTATTTTCTTTAATAATTTTCGCAGGCAAAGCTTCTGGAATTTTATTTTTTAAATTTGTAAGCAATGGCATTATGATATATCTTAACCAGCGAGAGGAAAGTTTTTCTGTCTCAGGGTAAACAGGCACAATCCTGCCCGCGTGCGTCAGATTAGTCACAGATAGTTTGTTATTGGTTGCTGAAATTTTTTCATACGCCGGACTTGATAAATGCGCGCCTTTACCAGTTAAAGAGATTTTTCCAGCCATACAGACATAGTCTCCCTTTTTTAAGGTTTTTGTAATATATGGTTGGTTAAACCATATTACCTCTATTGTTCCTGTTTCGTCTTGAATGATGGCGTTAGCTAGGGGCATTTTCTTTTTCCATGTTCTACCATCTTTTATTTCTAAGATTTTTCCAGCAATACAACATTTCTCATTGAATTTAATTCTCGCAATTGGTTTGACATTTGAAAAATCCTCATAACGATGAGGAAAATGATATAAAATATCGCGAATAGTTTCAATGCCTAATTTTTTCAGTTTTTTTTGGAAAATAGGCCCTATCCGCTGAACTTGTATAATTGGCGTGTCTAATGTAATCATTGTTTTATGTATTTATTTTATATCAAAATAACCAATCAATAAAGCGCCGGTATTTTTTTGGAAATTTTGAGTATTTGATCCTCCATGTTTGATTTTAGTGTGGTGGGGGTGGCATTGTGTTGAGATCAGTGAAAAGCTTTGCGAAAGCGGAGCTTTTTGTTTTTGGGAGTTTATCTGATAATGTGTTATACTTTTATAATCATTTAATAATTATTTTTAAAAAATATGGAGATATTATTTCAAAATGAATACATTCAATGCCTCGCGATTTTTTTTGGAGTTTTTATTCTCGCAAAAATTTTTAATTTTGCGTTGGTAAAATATGTTAAAAAAATTACCGAGAAAACAGAAACCGATTTAGACGATATTATGTTAGAGATTATTACAAAGCCATTGCGAGCGCTCATTGTTTTTGGTGGCGCGTATTTTGGACTAAAATCTTTATCAGTGTTAATTCCGTATTTCTTTTGGTTGGATAAATTATTTTTTGTTGGCGTGGTTTTGATATTGTCATTGATTTTTTCAAACATTTTTTCAGTTTTTATTTCAACATATTTAAGGGTTCAGAAAAAATTTGAAAAAACTCCTAAGTTAATCGCAAGAATCGTGAAGATAACTATTTATATAATTGCTATCTTAATAATTTTAGGCCATTTTAATATTGAGATAACTCCTTTACTCGCAACCTTGGGTGTTGGTGGTTTAGCAATTGGTTTTGCTTTGCAAAGCACTCTTTCAAATTTTTTTTCTGGCTTGCATATTATCTCTGACAGACCAATAAAAATAGGGGACTATATTGAACTAGAAGGAGGTATGGCTGGTTATGTTGAAGATATTGGATGGAGGTCAACGCGAATAAGGGCTTTACCAGACAAGATGGTCATTATTCCAAATTCTAAATTAGCAGAGAGCATTATTATTAATGAATCTATGCCTAGGCTGGAAATGTCCGTCAAGATTTCGTGTGGCGTTGCTTATGATTCTAATTTGGATAAGGTTGAAAAAGTAACGCTTGATGTTGCTAAAAAAATACAGAATAAAATTGATGGAGCTGTGACAGAATTTGAACCGTTTATGAGATTCTACTCGTTTGGCGATTCTAATATAGATTTTTCTGTTTTTTTGAGAGTTAAAGAACCTGTCGCGAAATATGTTGTTAAGCACGAATTTATAAAGGCGCTGAAAAAGAGATACGATAAAGAGAAAATTGAAATATCTTGGCCAGTCCGTAAAATATATAAAGCAAATTAAAAACAATTGAATCAAAAAAAATAATCGGAAGTTCAACTTCCGATTATTTTTAAAATTGTGCGCCCGAGAGGAGTCGAACCTCTAACCTTTTGATCCGCAATCAAATGCTCTGTCCATTGAGCTACGGGCGCAAATATTATTATTCTTATCTAAATTTACCACGAAATCGTCTTGAAATCAATTGATTTATGCCTACAAAGGGTTTTATTTTTGAATGATATGTAGTATAATAGAGATATGGTAGAGTCGTTTAGTTCTAAAAGAGCAATTTTTCCAATTAAAAAGCAAAGAGTTTTTCTTTTTCAAGTTAAAGAAATATCAAGTCTTTCTTGGAATGAGTTGGCGGAATTATTAAAAATTAGTAATCGGACATTGAGCGATTGGAAACGGGAGAAATTTTCTATGTCGTTTGAGGCAGTTAAAATTCTTTCAAAAAAAATTAATAAAGATATTCCAAAAAATATAGAAGTCAAAGATTCATTTTGGTATGTTAATAAGGGCGCTAAAAATGGCGGATTTGCTATGTTCAAAAAGTATGGGAGAGTTGGCGGAGATCCTGAATATAGAAAAAAGAAATGGCGTGAGTGGTGGGAAAGCAATGGCAAGTTTAACACAAAGATAACCATGTCAAAATCTATTCGGAAGCCAGATTTTTCAAAGAATCTTGCTGAATTTGTGGGTATTGTTTTGGGGGACGGGGGGATTAGTTTGCGTCAGGTAATAATTACTCTTCATTCTGAAGATGATAAAGATTATGGTAAGTTTGTTAGCAATTTGATTAAGAAATTATTTAATGTTCCTGTTGGGAATAGTTACAGAAAAAGAGACTCAACGATTAATTATGTTGTTTCGCGAATTGAGTTGGTGCGTTTTTGCGTTGATGTGCTTGGGCTTAAAGTGGGAAATAAAATAAAGCATCAGGTTAATATTCCAGATTGGATAAAAAAAGATAAGAAATATGCGATTGCCTGCGTTCGCGGTCTTGTAGATACCGATGGATGCGTTTTTACGCATAACTACAAAGTAAATGGTAAAGTTTACAGCTATAAAAAACTTGCTTTTACAAGTCATTCTAAACCGCTTCGTGAGTCAGTATTTAATATTCTAAAAGATAGCGGGTTAAACCCAAGATTAGTTAGGGATGTAGATGTAAGAGTAGATAGCATAAAAGATATGAATAATTATTTTAAAATTTTTGGTTCACATAATTCTAAACACTTGATGAGATATTTAAAATAAGGTAAGCTAAGAATAATTTGGAGGAGTCGCATAATGGTATTGCAGCAGATTGCTAATCTGTAGCCTTTAATCGGGCTTGTGGGTTCAAGTCCCGCCTCCTCCGCCAGATTGTATTATATATGGAGGGTTCGGATAATGGCTATTCCACTGGTTTTGAAAACCAGCGAGCTAACGCTCATACAGGTTCGAGTCCTGTACCCTCCGCCAATTAGGACGCTTTGATATTTGCGACGGCTTTGTTGTCGTTTTGTTTTTTTGTGGGGTGGGGTTAATTGTTTATTATGCCCCGCGCGACAACAATAGCGCAGACTTCTTTGGCTCCAGCGTTTTTTAAAATTTTAGCGCATTCTTCTATTGTTGCGCCAGTAGTGAGAATATCGTCTATTAAAAGAATTTTTTTGTCCACCATTATTTCTGGTTTTTTGCATAAAAATACCCCTTTTACATTTTCTTCTCTTTCTTGTCTTGTTAACCTCATTTGAGGTGGGGTTTGTTTTGTTTTTATTAAAACATCATCAAGTAACGGTATTTCTAAAAATTTTGAAAGTTTTAAGGCAATTTCCGTTGCTTGATTGAACCCACGTTTTTTTAGTTTGTGTTTGTGGCAGGGGATAGGGATGACAAAATCAGCTTGCGGTTTTTCCTTAAGTATTTGGAGGTGCGCAATTATTAAACCTGTTAGATGTTTAGACAATTCTTTTATGAAGGGTTCGTATTTAAAAAGTTTTATTGTTTTTTTGATTAAGAGATTCTCGTAAGAAACAGCGCAAAATAGACTGTCAAGATTTTTAAGCTTGGCGCAATTATTGCAGGTTTTTCCATTGCGCGTAATTTTTGGAATTTGGCAAAATGGGCAATATTGTTCTTCTAAAATATTGATTAGAGATAAGCAGTCTTCACAAAGATAGCTTCCTTCTCGTTCACAATGAATGCAGAATTTAGGAAATAAAATATCTAGTATGGTCGCGTAAGATAATATCATTTTTAATGTGTATTATTTTTTTATATATAATCTACAATTTATTATACATACTTAATATCTAAGCTAAAAGTTTATAGTTATCCACAGGTTGCATTTTCAATTTTTATGTTAATGTTTTATAATAAAATAGAAACATAGAATAATATGATAAAGAAGCTGAGAATATAGAACAATATTAAATTATGGTATGGAATCCGTTTAAAATAGTTAGTAAAAAATGTTTAGGCATAGACATAGGATCTTCGTTTGTTAGAATTGTTGAAATGTCTTCTCAAAGAAATAGAATAAAGATAGAAAATTATAGCGAGATTGCAATAAACGCTTTTTCAAAAGATTCATTTAGGGTCGCCAATAAGGGTGGCTATGTTTTTTCTGATCAAGATATGGCAAGTGTTGTAACGGCTATTTCGTCCCACGCTGGGATAAAAACAAAACAAGCAGTTTTTTCTATTCCAGATTTTTCAACTTTTTTTACATGGTTTGAATTGCCCTCAATGGATAGCGAAGAGCTTTCTGAAGCTATAAAATATGAAGCACGTCAGCATATTCCGTTTCCTCTTTCTGATGTTGCCATAGATTGGCAGATAATTGGCAAGTCAAAAGACAAAAAGATTTCAAGAATTTTATTAGTAAGTGTGCCAAAGCAAATCATTGCGCAATATAGGGAAATTGCAATTCATTCTGGTCTTGAGCTTTTGGCTATGGAGGCAGAGGTATTCGGACTTTCTAGGTCTCTTATAAAAAATAATCTACCTAGTTTAAATCCTAATAAGGAAAACACGGTAGCAATAGTTGATATTGGCGCTCAAAGCACTACGGTGAGCATTATTGATGGTGGTGTTTTGAAAAGAAGTCATAGTTTTGATATTGCTGGAAACGAGTTAACAAGCCTTTTAGCAAGATCTTTTCATTTGGATAATAAAAAATCTGAGGAAATAAAACATAAATATGGACTTGTTAGATCTGGAGAGTATAGAGATGTTTATAAGATTTTATGCCCATTGGTAGATTTGATTGTAGTTGAAATACAAAAAATTTGTGGAAGTTTTTATAAGACTGAAGAAAAAAAAATCAATAAAATAATTTTAGCGGGTGGTGGATCTCTTCTTCCAGGATTAAAAGATTATTTTTCAGAGAGTTTTAAAAAGCCGATAGAGATAGCTGATCCGTTTGCAGACTTGTTTTACCCGCCGATTTTAGAAGATAAATTTAAAAAAATGGGTCCATTATATGCCGTAGCTATAGGCGTTGGGTTAAGGGGGGTGCTATAAGAACGAAGAACGATATCATAATTTATTGTTTTGTATTTTTAAAAATATTATGGAAGAAATAATTCCAAAACCAGTCAAAAAACCGTCATCAATTTTAGTTGCTATATTTTATGTTGCAATAGCCATAATTGTTGTGCTTGTGTTGAGTTATGTCTGTTTAATAGATTCAGAAAAAAAATCAAAAATAATTTTATCTAATTTAGAGGAATCTTTGGCGGGGAGTATAACGCTTGAAGAGCAGAGATTGGAGCGCGAAGTCCTCCTCTATCAAAGAAAAATTGATGATTTTACTCTTTTACTTGCTTCCCATGAAAGTTTGCAGGACTTTTTCAAATTATTAGAGGAAAGTTCACATCCAAATGTTTGGTTTTCTGGTTTTAGTTTTAATGCATCAGAACATAAGCTTAATCTTATTGGAGATGCTTTGAATTTTGAAAGCGCCGAACAACAAATTAATATGTTTAGGGGCTTGAATGAAATTTTGAATACGCGATTATCAAATATTGCGATAAAAAAAGATGCAACAATTACGTTTTCTTTGGAGCTTTCTTTAGCTCCTGAATTATTTTTTATTAAAATTATTGATGATGTTGAAACCACTACAACTACTGATTAATTTTTTATTTTTATTTTTTTATGCGTAAATTTTTAAATATTATAATCTCTTGTATCGTGATAGTCTTGGTTGGTTTTTTTCTTGTTTGGCCGAAATATCAGAGCGTGTCGTTGATTAAATCAAAAATTGACGAGAAAAAAAAGGAGCTTAAATACAGGGGGGAATACTTTGTTCATATTAAATCTTTACATGACGAATTAAATGAACACAAAGTAAATCTTTCTAAAATAGATTCTGCTTTACCAGAAGAACTGTCGTTGGCAGCTTTATATAGCTATATTCAAAAAACAGTTGCGGAAAATGGTTTAGTTCTAAAAAATACGGGATTTACAGTCCCCAAAAGATCATCTTTGGCTAAAGATGAATTAAAAGTTCAAGAAATTCACTTCTCTCTTGTTTTGTCAGGTTCTTATCCAGCTTTTAAGAATTTCATTTTTTCTTTAGAAAATTCGGCTAGGCTCTGGGAGGTAGAATCATTTAATTTGTCTTCTGTTATTGCAAGTGAGAGAATATCAGGAGAAGAACCACGAGAGGAAGGTTCTGGGGCGAAGAAAGAACCGGTTTTTTCTTTTAATTTAAGAATAAAAACCCACAGTTATTAAACATAAGCGAGCGAGCATTTTGATAAATCGGAATGCAACCGTGCACGCGCTTAATGTGGCAATTTCTATTAAATAAAAAATAAAGTTTTTATGGGCATTACTCCTATTCAACAACGGAAAAAACAAAAATATTTTATTGCAATTTTTATTGTTGCGCTTTTGGTTATTAGTATTATTATTTGGAATGGTTTTATTAAAAAAGAAAAGCTGGATATAAAAAAAATTGAAAGATATTGGTCAACTGAAATAAGAATAAATACGAATATATTAAGGAGTTTTATTTTAGAAAAGTTTTTGCCGTTTGAAAAAATTAAGCCGTTTGAGGGATTGTGGGGGCGCGAAAATCCTTTTGTTCCTTTTGTAGAGGATATAGATGTAGATATAGATTAGTTTTAAGTATTTATTGTGGTTTTAAGTTTTTTTGAACCATATTTTATTGATATGTTTTTAAAATACTATTTTTCACATTTGTTTGAAAATTATGTCTTTAATACAGCAATTAGTTAAAAAAGATTTTTTAAAAAAAGAGGATGTTGCAAGAATAGAGTATAAAATGAAAACTTCAGGTAAAAAAGAGGAGGAGGCGATTTTAGAAATGAGATTTGTTTCAGAGGATATTTTGTTTAATTTAAAAAGCGATAATTTAAAAATACCTTTAAAAGAAATAGATCCAGAGGAGATTAGTTTAAAAATTTTAGAATTAATTCCAGAAGAAGCTGCTAGATATTATAAAATAATTCCGTTATTAAAAAGAGGGGACGGTGTTTTGGAAATTGGGATGGTGTACCCAGAAGATTTAAAAGCAAAAGAGGCGCTTAATTTTTTATCTAGGCAGGGAAAATTTAATTACGAAGTTTTTTTAATAAAATTAAGCACTCTTGATGAATTTTTAAAACAATACAAAACATTAAGAGAGGAGGTAGATAGAGCATTAGAAGAATTAGAGGCCGAGATTGTTGTAAAAAAAGATAAGTCAGTATCCGAAATTGAGCTTGAAAGAATAGTGGAAGATGCGCCAATTAGTAGGGTGGTGGCAGTGATTTTAAGGCATGCCGTTGAAGGAATGGCTTCAGATGTCCATATTGAGCCACAAAGAGAAAAGCTCAGGATTAGATTTAGACTAGACGGGGTTTTACATTCTAGTCTTTCTTTGCCTTTAAAAACTCATTTAGCTATTGTCGCGCGATTAAAAATATTGTCTTTGTTGAAAATTGATGAAATTAGACTTCCACAAGATGGGCGTTTTTCTGCAAAAATTAATGGGAAGCTCATTGATTTTCGTGTATCTACTTTTCCAACATCTTTGGGTGAAAAAGTGGTTTTGCGTGTTTTAGATCCAAGAGAAGGATTAAAGAGTCTGCAAAAGTTAGGACTTGAAGAGGCAAATTTAAAAGTAATTCAAAGGGGTGTAAAAAAACCTTATGGAATGATTTTGGTTACGGGGCCAACTGGTTCTGGAAAAACCACTACCCTTTATGCAATTTTAAATACTTTAAATAAAGAGGGTGTGAATGTTGTTACATTGGAAGATCCAGTAGAATATAATGTTGCAGGCATCAATCAGTCTCAAGTAAAAACTGAAATCGGGTATACTTTTGCGTCTGGTTTGCGTCATATTTTGCGTCAAGATCCAGATGTGATTATGGTGGGTGAGATTAGGGATGAAGAGTCGGCTGATTTAGCTATTAATGCTGCGCTTACGGGTCATATTGTTTTATCTACTCTCCATACATCTACCGCCGAAGGCGTAATACCTCGTTTAATGGATTTGGGAATTAGTCCTTTTCTAATTCCTTCCAGTTTAAGTTTGGTTGTAGCTCAAAGACTAGTAAGAGTATTGTGCCCTTATTGTAAAGAGAAAATTGTACCAGACGAAAAATTAAAAAAAATAATTATAAAAGAAATTAAAGATTTGCCATCCTACGCTGACCACGAGAAAAACAATTTTAGTATTTATAGGCCAAAAGGATGCAAAAAATGTAATTTTAAGGGTTATACTGGCAGAATTGCTATTTTCAAAGTGTTGGAAATGACTTCTGCGTTTTCTGATATAATTTTGAAAATTCCAACCGAGGAAGCTATTTTGGAAGAGTCGCAGAGGCAGGGGCTACTAAGTATGAAACAAGAGGGGGTATTGAAAGCTTTAGATGGGATAACTTCAATGGAGGAGGTATTAAGAACAACTAAATAATAATTGATTAACAATAGTATTATTATGGATAATATTTCTCGTCTTAAAGAATTACTTGAATTAGTCGTCAAAGAGCAAGCTTCTGATCTTCATTTCTCCGTAGGGCACCCGCCAATTTTAAGAATTAATGGTCACCTTGTGCCCTTGGTTAAAAGGCAGAAAATAACAGCTGATGATTCTAGGGAGGTGGCGTTTATTTTATTGGGCGAACATCGAAAAGAGCGTTTTTTAAAAGAAAAGGAGATTGATTTTTCTTATGATTTTAGAGGTATCGCCAGATTTAGGGTCAATATTTTTTTGCAAAGCAATTGCATTTCTTTGGCGCTTAGGTTAATTCCTAAAGAAATTAAAACAATTGAAGAGTTAAATTTACCTTCTGTTTTACATAAATTTACACAAAAACGTCAAGGTTTTGTTTTAATAACAGGACCCTCTAGTCATGGGAAATCTACTACATTAGCCGCTATTATTGATGAAATAAATCGTTCTCGTGCTGAGCATATTATAACGATTGAGGATCCAATTGAATATATATTTGAAGATAAGCGTTCTATTGTTGATCAAAGAGAGGTTTTGCGCGATACTTTAAGTTTTAATTCTGCGCTTAGGTCAAGTTTTCGTCAAGATCCAGATGTGATTATGGTTGGAGAAGTGAGAGATTTTGAAAGTATGTCTATGGCTATTACCGCAGCGGAGACTGGGCATTTGGTTTTTGCCACGCTCCATACTAATTCAGCATCGCAAACTATTCATAGGATTTTAGATATTTTTCCACCGAATCAACAGTCTCAAGTTCGCACTCAATTGGCGGGTTCTTTATTGGGTGTTATTTCTCAACGGCTTATGCATAGAATTAAGGGTGGTTTGATTCCAGCTTGTGAGGTGATGTTTTCTAACACCGCTGTTAGTAATTTGATTAGAGAGAACAAAATTCATGAATTGCCATTCGTTATTGAAACTTCGGCTCAGAGTGGAATGATTTCTTTAGACAGGTCTTTGCTTGATTTAGTAAGACAAAGAGAAATTTCTTTAGAAAGCGCACTTTCTTATTCTATCAATCCAAGTGAATTAAAGCGTCTTTCTGACATATAATGGTAAGGTCTAAAATATTTAAATTATGAAGTTTAATTATCAAGCTAGGACTAAAACAGGAAAGGTTAAGACTGGTATAATAGAGGCGTCTTCTAAGGATGCCGCTATTGCTCTTTTGCAAAAATACGGTTTGTTCATTGTTTTTTTGCAAGAATTGGGAGGTGTCTCGTTATTTGAAAGAAAAATATCGTTGTTTTCTTGGATTTCTCAAAAAGATATAGTAATATTTTCGCGTCAACTTTCTATTATGTTTAAGTCTAAGGTGCCATTAATGGAGGCTCTTCAGATTTTAGCTAAACAGTCTGATAACGTTAATTTTAGAGAAAAACTTTTGAAAATATCTGAAGATATTCAAGGAGGTGTTTCTTTTTCTCAAGCGCTTTCTCGTCATCCAAAACTTTTTTCTGATTTTTATGTTAATATGGTCAAAGCTGGTGAAGCGTCTGGAACTCTTTCGTTAAGCTTGAATCATCTCGCAGATCATTTAGAGAGAGAATATGATCTTTCTATGAAAGTTACAAGCGCAATGATATACCCGGTATTTATTTTGGTTGTTATGTTTGGTGTTATACTTGTGATGTTATTGTTTGTTGTTCCTCAAATAACAACCTTTTTAGAGGGCACAGACAAGGAATTGCCATTCTTAACTAAAATGATTATTGCGATTTCTGACATTTTAAAAGAATGGGGTATAGTAATTGCTATTATGGTTGGCGGAATATTTGTTGTTTTGTTTAAATATTTTAGAACAAAGATTGGAAAAAGCTTGTTGGATGAAGTGCTTTTGGAAACTCCGCTTCTTGGCTCATTTTTCAAAATAGTTTATGTCTCTCGTTTTGCGGAGAACCTTTCTGTTTTAGTTGCTGGTGGTTTGCCAATTACTCAAGCGTTAGAAATAACAGGAAACATAGTGGACAATACTGTTTATAAAAAAATTATTTTTGAGGTAAGGGATAAAGTAAGAAAAGGGGGGATGGTAAGCTCCACTCTTCTTGAATATCCTAAATATTTTCCAGCAATATTTACTCAAATGGTTTTAGTTGGAGAAAAAACGGGAACATTAGGCAGCACTCTATCCAACATAGTTGATTTTTATTCCAAAGAAGTGGATAGGCATATAACTATTTTTTTAAGTATTTTAGAGCCAGCAATGCTTTTATTTTTAGGGTTGATTGTTGGTGGGTTGGTTGCCGCGATTTTAATGCCATTATACGAAATGACAAGTTTTTAGTTCTATGATATAATAAGATATAAAGTTGATAAAAGGTCGATTTGTTATAATTAATTTATTTATTGATAAAAAAATCATGTTACAAATTTTTGCAAAAAAACACAAAGGTTTTACACTTATTGAGCTTCTTGTTGTAATCGCTATCATTGGAGTTTTGTCAAGTGTTGTTTTGGTTTCAATGGGTGGGGCTCGCAAAAAAGCAAGAGATGCGCGGAGGCAAACCGATATGAAGCAAGTAAGTACTTCACAAGAAATGTATTATACGGATCATGAAGCATATGTTACTGCTCCTGCAAGTACTGGAGGTACTGAAGTAATTCCAGATATTGGTACTTATCTTACTAATATTGCGGATCCAAAATCAGGTTCGGTTTATGTATGGTTACCAAACGATGTAGCTACAGTGGATACTAGCTGTACAGTTGGAGATTATTTTTGCGCTTATGCCACACTTGAAGGACCAACTGACACGACATATTTTTTGGTTTCTGAAAATGGAACCAAAATATCAACTACTACGCCAGTAGTAGCAGCTAACTATGGCGTTATTGGTGCTGGAGGACATTGCGTTTGTTTTTAATATCGCTGTTTAGTTGAAAGAATAAAAAAGGATTTGCTTTCAGCGAGTCCTTTTTTAGTAGAAGGCCTCGCATTTAGTTAATTCAAATGCGAATAATTTCTATATAAATTATGAATTACCGATCAATGCGTTTTTTAATGATTGGGCAATGGGTCTATTAAACATTTCTATATTTTTTGTTATAATAAAAGTAATGATTATTTTTATTTTATATTTTTCTATATTTGTAATAGGTCTTTGTATTGGTAGTTTTTTGAATTGTGTGATTTATCGTTTGGAATCTAAAAAAAGCTTTATTAAGGGGCGTTCTTTTTGTCCACATTGTAAACACTCTTTGGCTTGGATAGATTTGGTTCCCGTATTGAGTTTTTTAATATTAAAAGGTAAATGCCGTTATTGCGGTAAACCGATTTCTTGGCAGTACCCTTTAGTGGAAATATCAACAGGATTTTTATTTTTACAAATTGTTCTTAATCAACTACCAATTATCAATAACCAATTATTCGCAATAAATAATGAGTTGTCGTTAATTAGTTTTCAGTCCATAGTAAGTATTTTTTATTTATTGTTAATGAGTTGTTTTTTTATAATAATTTTTATTTTTGATTTAAAGCATTATATTATTCCAGACAAAGCAGTGTATCCAGCAATTGCGATTGCGTCTGTATATCAATTGATTGCGATGTATTGTTTGTCATTTATCAATAATCAACTCGCTTTTTTAAGCGCCCTTGGAGCAGGTATTTTTTTTCTGGCGATTGTTTTAATTTCTCGTGGAAAGGGAATGGGGGTAGGGGATATAAAATTGGCTTTTTTAATGGGTCTTTTCCTTGGTTTTCCAAATATTTTAGTCGCTTTGTTTTCAGCTTTTGTAATTGGTGCTATAATAGGAGTAGTATTGATTTTAATAAGCAAAAAGACTTTTAAGAGTCAGGTGCCTTTTGGTCCGTTTTTGATAATAGGTACATTTTTAGCGTTTTTTTGGGGAGAAAAAATTGTGGACTGGTATTTGTCATTCATTCTGTAGTTAATAATCCTTGCGATAATTTTTATCAATCGGGACTTCTCTATTGTTCAACATTAATTATGGTTAATCGTAACAAGGGCTTTACTTTAATAGAGGTTTTAATATCTATAGGCATTATTATTTTTTTAACCGGGATAACTGTTGCTAATTTTCAAGGAAGTAAAGATATAATTTCCCTTAAGAGATCGGCGCATAAGCTGGCTCAAGATTTAAGAAGGGTTCAAGAAATGGCAATGAGCGTTGAAGAAATAGGATTTTTTGGTGAAGAATTTTATCCCGATGGAGGATTTGGAATTTATTTTGATTTAAATAATCCATTGCAATATGTTTTTTTTGCTGACTGTATAGCAAATGGGCAATATCAAACTGGGAATATATGTGGTCAAGTTGGTAATAAATTTCCTGAAACATATGGTGATCCTATAATATTAAAATCAAAAGTTGAGATAACTGGACTTTCTCCCGTTTCTCCACATTTACATATTACTTTTAAAGCTCCCGATCCCATTGTTTATATTTCGGGTGGCGACGAAGCTGAAATAACGCTTTCTTTGCCAACAGGCGAGACAAGAACGGTTAAGGTTAATAGTGTTGGTTTAATCACAATTGAATGATTTTTGTGGGATTTCTAATTTATTGTAATTATTGGGCAACGGGTCTATTGTTCAATTCACGATTTGCGGGTAATAAATTAGGATTTCGCTATTGTTCAACATTAATTATGACTAAGCATAACAACGGTTTTACTTTAATAGAAGTTGTGGCGGCTGTTTCTTTGGTGACGATTGGAAGCCTTGGCGTTTTTTCTCTTATTGAAAGAGCACTTATCAATAGCACATCTTCTCTTTATCGTCTTACTGCTATTTATTTGGCGCAAGAAGGAATTGAAATTGTAAAAAACATTAGAGATTCAAATTGGATAATTGGTCTCGGAGCTTGGGACGATAGTATTAATTGTGGTATTTTGCCATGTGAGTATGAGGCGGATCACACCAATATAAGTTTTTTAGATGTTTATTTTGAACCAGGCAATTTTTTGAATATAGAAACGGATCCCGTATTGGGTAAAAAATTTTTCCAGTATTCTTCGGATGGAATGGAAACTAGATTTAAAAGAAAAATAACTGTATCTAATTGTTTTCCAGTAAGTTCAGCTTGTTTAAATGTTTCAGTATTGGTGAGTTGGCATGCAAAAGGAAAATCTAACCAAATAATTATTCAGGAAAATTTGTATAATTATAGATAATTTATCAATAATTAGAGGATGGAAATTCATTCTTTGATTGTTGAATTATCAATTATTAATGAATAAAGATAAGAATTTTAGTTTGTTAAATAATTTTGATAAATCTGGATTTTCGGCAAAGCGATATTTAGCAGGGTTTACACTAATAGAATTAATGGTATCTGTTGTTCTTTTTACTACCGTTATGATTGTTGTGTCCACTATTTTTGTTTCTTCTCTTAAGTCACAACGAAGAATTTTATTCACGCAGGAACTTTTAGATCAATCTAGTTATTTAATAGAATATATGGGGCGATCTATAAGGATGTCCAAAAAAGATGTGATAGGAGATTGTCTTACTTCTATGCCAGTAAAATCTAATTATGAAACAGATAATATGAGCAGGGATAGAATAAGATTTTTAAGTTATGACGATAAATGTCAGGAATTTTTTTGGGAAAATGGACAGATAAAGCAACGAAAATCTACAGATAACACAGCTGGTAATTTTGGAATTGCTCTACCCCTAACATCAGATAGTTTAGATGTGCTTTCTTTTAATGTTGGTTCATCTCAAAGCTGGCTTCAGCCTGTCGGGGATTATTATCAGGCTCGCGTGACATTGTTTTTAGAAATACAAGGAGGCGATAAAGATCAAGCTTCTTTGAAATTGCAAACCACTATTTCCAAAAGGAACTTAGATGTTCAAATATAATTTTAGTTATTAGGTAACGGACATATTAAGCAAATGATAAATTTTAATTCACAAGAGGGTATCGCTTTATTTTTAACGCTTATTATAATAAGTGTTTTACTTACGGTTGGCCTTGGACTTAACAGTATTTTAGTTACTCAATTGGGGATATTAAGGGGAATGGAAAAATCTATGGCTGTTTTTTATGCGGCTGAAACAGGAATGGAAAAAGTGTTATATATGGATAAGCTTTGTCGTCAGCCTGGTTGTGGCGTTGAGTGCAGGGATACAGACGACTGCGACGAAGGTTTAAGCGAGGGAAATATCACTGAAAACATAGGCCTAGTAACATATAGTGTTGATTTTGATGGCGGCGCCTATAATATTGAGTCTACGGGATATTATAAAAAAATTAGAAGAAGTGTTAGCGTTACAAGATAATGTGTTTGATTAAATGAAAAAAGAAGTTAAAAATCGTATAGAAAAGTTAAAAGCGGTGATCGCGCGTCACCGCTATTTATATCATGTTTTAGATCGTCAGGAAATTTCTGACGCAGCTTTGGATTCTTTGAAATATAATCTTTATAAATTAGAACAGCAATACCCAGAATTTATTACACCAGATTCTCCGACACAAAGGGTTGGCGGAAAACCATTAAAAGGATTTGGTAAAGTAGATCATAAAATCCCCATGCTTTCCATTGAAGATGTTTTTTCTCAAGAAGATCTTTATGGTTGGGAAAAATATCTAAAACGATTAACGCCTTCGCATTATATTGATTATTTTTCTGAGCTTAAGATAGATGGTTTTGCTGTTTCTTTAATTTATAAAAATGGTATTTTGGTTCGTGGAGCTACTCGTGGGAATGGAAAGGTTGGGGAGAATGTAACTCAAAATTTAAAAACTATTGAGAGTATTCCTTTAAGATTACAAAGAAAAAATCAAGATATGCTTTTAGGTGAATTATCTTGCGCGGTATTACCTAAGATTGTAACAAAAAAATTGGCGTCAACTGTTCTTGAAGGAGAAATAGAAATTCGCGGAGAGGTTTATATGGAAAAAAATGATTTTGAAAATTTGAATAAAAAATTAGAAAAAAGGAAAGAAAAGACATATTCTAATCCGCGAAATTTAGCAGCTGGTTCTATTCGCCAATTAGATTCAAAATTAGCAGCTTCGCGTTCATTAAAGTTTTTAGCTTATGATATTGTTACTGATTTTGGGCAGAATAAACATTCAGAAGAACATCAAATTTTAAAATTTTTAGGATTTAAAACTGATTTTACTGCTAAAAAATGTAAGAATATAGGGCGGGTAATTGAATATTGGCGGACAATAGCTAAAAAGCGTGATGTTTTGCCATTTCAAATAGATGGAATTGTTGTAAGCATTGATGATAATCTTGTGTTTCAAAAATTAGGCGTTGCGGGTAAAAGTCCTCGCGCTATTCGCGCTTTTAAATTTTCTCCAAAGCAAGCAGTTACGATTGTAAAAGATATAAAAGTTCAAATCGGCAGGACTGGAGCGATTACTCCAATCGCAGAACTTGAACCAGTTAAGGTTAGCGGTGTGCTTATTTCGCGCGCAACACTTCATAACGAAGATGAAATAAAACGGTTAGGTGTAAAGATAGGGGACACAGTGATTATAGAAAGGGCGGGAGATGTAATTCCAGCAGTAGTGAAAACCTTAGATGATTTGCGAACAGGTAAAGAAAAAAAATTTTTGATGCCAAAAAAATGTCCGACTTGTGAATCTTTACTCGTAAAACCAGAAAAGGAAAAAGTTTGGAGGTGTCCCAATCTTGTTTGTTCTGCGCGCAGGAAAGAATCTTTAGAGCATTTTGTTTCCAAAAAAGCGTTTGACATAAAAGGTTTAGGTCCTCAAATTATCGTACGGCTTTTGGACGAAAATTTAATTACTCGTGCTTCGGATATTTTTTTATTGAAGCAAGGAGATTTAATTCCCTTAGAAAGGTTTGCTGAGAAATCATCAGAGAACTTAATTAAATCTATTCAAAATAGTAAGAAAATTTCTTTTGCGCGATTTATTTTCGCTTTAGGGATTCGTCATATAGGAGAAGAAACAGCAATTGATTTAGCTGATTATTTTGGCTCAATAAATGATTTGAAAAAAGTTCAAAAACAAGATTTAGAAAAAATTTCAGGCATTGGAGAAAGAATGGCAGAAAGTATTTGTTGCTGGTTTAAAGAAAAAAGAAATCAAAATTTTATTGACGATTTAATGATAGCTGGTATAAAGATTTTATTACCAGAAAAAAAATTAAAAAAATTAAATGCAAAGGTTTTCGTTATAACGGGTTCTTTAGAAATAATTAGTAGAGACGATGCTCAAAATAGAATTCGTATGTTGGGCGGGAGTCCAACAAATACTGTTTCAAAAAATACAGATTATCTTGTCGTTGGAAAAGGCGCAGGCTCTAAAAAACTTACTAAAGCAAAAGAGCTTGACACAAAAATTTTAACAGAAAAACAATTTTTATCTATTCTTAATAATTAGTTATTAGTTCTATTTAATTTTTAATGTTTATTGCGTATTTAAAAAAATTTGATTGGGCGTTGGTGATTTCGGCAGTTTCTTTGTCTGCCATCGGATTACTGTTTTTATATTTTTTTTGCGTTAACAGCGGAGATTTTTTTAATTTTCAAAAACAACTTATTTTTTTTGGAGTAGGGCTTTCTCTGATGATTTTATTTTCTTTTTTTGATTTGCGAATTTTACGGAATAAATCTTTTTTAATTGGCGGTTTTTATTTTTTTTCTCTTGCTCTTTTGATCGGACTTTTCTTTTTTGCTCCTCAAATTAGGGGAGCAAAGGGTTGGTATAGATTGGGACCAATTTCTTTAGATCCGATAGAGTTAATTAAGATTGTTTTAATAATAATGTTGGCGAAATATTTTTCAATGCGACATATTGAGATGTATCGGATACGCCATATTATTCTTTCTGGCCTTTATGTTTTACTACCTTGTGTTCTAATCTTTTTTCAACCAGATTTGGGTTCTGTTTTGATTTTGTTTATTCTTTGGGTGGGTATTTTGATTGTTTCTGGAATAAAACTTCGTCATTTTTTAATTCTTTGCTTGCTGACTATCGTTGTTTTTGCTTCATCGTGGTCTTTACTCTTAAAACCTTATCACAAGGAAAGAATAGTGAGCTTCGTTTATTCTCAGGGATTAGGAACAGAGGTAGAAGCATTAGGAGTAAGTTGGAGCCAGATACAATCAAAAATTGCTATCGGTTCGGGTGGTATTTTTGGCAAGGGCATAGGACAGGGCCCACAAACTCAGCACGGTTTTTTATCTGAGCCTCATACTGATTTATTTTTTCTGCGATAGCAGAGGAAACTGGGTTAATTGGGGTGTGTATTTTATTTTCTCTATTTTTGTTTTTTATATGGCGAATTTTTTATATCGCTTTGAATTCAGAGAGTAATTTTTTCAGGCTTTTTGGTTTGGGTTTTGGTATTCTTCTTTGTTCCCAAATTTTTGTTAATATCGGTATGAATCTTGGCTTGTTGCCTGTCATCGGAATTTCTTTGCCTTTGGTGAGTTATGGCGGTTCAAATCTCATAATAATTTTTATTGGTTTGGGCATGCTTCAAAGTATAAAATCGCGTTGAAAATAAGCGCATTTATTTAATCAATAGTTTTCCACAGTCTGCGCTATTGACGCAGATTTTTAATATGTGAAAATATAATAAAGATTGGGATTTGTTCGGTGTATCGGGGTATCGTATAAGTTCTTTGTTTCTCATCATTATGGAGGGTGAAAAAAATTACAATTTTATATCTTTACAAGAAGCTACAACTCTTTGCGATTACTCGCAAGAGTATTTGAGTTTGCGCGCGCGTCAAGGAAAATTACAAGCCGAAAAAAATGGTCGTAATTGGGTTACAAAAAAAGAATGGATAGAAGAGTATATAAAAAAAAGCGAAGATTATAATAAGCGATTGAATGGAATAAAAAATGACGAAATAAAGAATTTAGAAACAGTTAAAATAAAAAATACAAAACCTCAGCCTTTCGTTAATAGCGATACTTCTTTTGTGCCAGAAAATTTACCGATAGAGGGGGGCGCAAAAAAAGCATTGCAATACAAAAAAATAAATTTGGGGTTTTTGTTGATGCCGGCATTGCTTACGATTATGATTTTTTGTGGATCGGTTTTTGCTAAAGATATTTTTCCAATTGTTAAAGATTTTGTTATTAAAGAAAATAAAGAAGTTGTTGTTAGAGTTTTTAATGGTTCCAAAAATATTTATAAATATGCGAGCTTGACAAAAGAACGGTTGGGCGAAAAAAAGAAATTAATTATTTTTGATATGTTGGAAAAATTTTCTAACATTGAAAATGCATTAGAAGTCGCGAATAAAAAAAATACAATAAATGGTTTTGGAAAAATAGAAAAAAGTTTTTCTGAGATTTTTAATTCTTTGTCGCAGGGATGTGAAGAAGTTTTTGATATAATTTATCAAAGCACTGAAATATTTGCTGATAATTCTTGCTATATATATGAAAGGGCGGGAAGGGGAACGGGGGATGCGTTAGATAGCTCCTCAGATATTATTAAAGAAACAGGCGACAATGTCGTTTTATTGGTTGGGCAGGTATGTGATGATAGTTATGGTGTTGCAACAGAAGTGGAAAATAATTTGGAAGTTGTATCTCAAAACATTTTATTGTCATTTGAAACAACTCTGGATAATTTGCAAACAAGTGTGAGCAGGGGTAGCGATGTTTTGGCATCAGCTATTGATATTTTTCAAGAATATCGTTTGTGGTTTAATCAAGGAATTAAAAATGTTAAAATTTTTACATTTCAATCGTTGGATAATTTGCAAACAAGTGTGAGCAGGGGTAGCGACGCTTTGGCATCAGCCATTGATATTTTTCAAGAATATCGTTTGTGGCTTAATCGAGGAATTAAAAATGTTAAAATTCCTACATTTCAATCGTTAGCGGATTCAGGGACTATCATTTTTAATATCGCAACTAGGACTGAAGGAAAAATTGAGGCGCAAGCGGAAAATTTTGAAAAAGAGTTTTCTGGAATTGGATCGTTTTTTAAACAAAAATTTGTTCAAGGCGTAGATGGTATTAGGCAAAGCGTTAAACAAACAATTACAGACCCACTTAAGAGCGTTTATGAATTTGTTTTTTTCCCTTGGGTGGAGGTGTCAGTAGAACAAGAAAAAATTGTTGTTAAGGAACCCACAATAGAACAAGAAATAGAAGGGGATGAATTTGTGGCAAAAGAGGCTCAGCCAGAAATAATAATTAAAGAAATTGTTAAGGAGGTAGAAAAAATAATTAAAATAGAAAGGATTGTTAAAATAGAACCAATAAAAGAAATCATTAAAGAAAAAATAATTACTAAAATTGATGATCATGCTTTGGCTTTTCTTCGCTCTCAAATTGCGGAATTGGAAATTGAAATATCTAAACGGCTTTATGCGCCAGGTGGAGTTGTGAGTCAAACTATATATGTATCTGAGCCCGTATCATCTCCAAAAATTTATCAAAAAAATGGTGATATTGTTTTGCAAACAATAGGAAGTGGAAATGTGATTTTGACAGCTGCCACTGGTTTGCAGATGTATGGTAGTCAGGTAGTGATAGATTCAACCAGCGTTTTAAACCCTTTAATTTATTTAGCTGATAATACTAAGATCAGCGGTTCTGTTACAGCGCAAACTCTTACATTGAGCGCTGTTTCTGGCTACGAAGGTAGTCTTTTAAATGTTCAAAAAGATGGTTCAAAATTTTCAGTTTCCCATACTGGCGATATAGTTGTTGCTGGCAATATTACAACAGCTGGTAATATTATTTCGCAAGGAACTGCCACTTCAACTTTTGCAGGGCCAATTGAAACAACTGGTTTTAAAATGACAACGAGTCCGACTAATGGTTTTGTATTAACTTCTGACGCAAATGGTTATGCCACATGGCAAGTATCAAGCGGAGGAAGTGGCAGTAGCAA
>JAUVKU010000002.1 GCA_030596105.1 bacterium | reverse complement strand
AAAATATAAACCGTTTTTTGCGATCATGGAATAAGACTACTAAAGTATTTGCTTCTATGGATTACTACCGCGAAGATCCAAGTTTGACAAAACCTGAACTTTTAACGCTGACTGTTGTATTAAATCAAAAAGAACTTATTATGAGCCGGCTTGCTGAAAACATTGGCGTGAGCATGAGTACAGCGACGGGGATTATTGACAAACTTCTTAAAAAAGGATTGGTTAAACGAGAAAGAAATTGCGGGGATAGAAGAGTTGTAAGAGTTAAATTGACGGCAAAAGGCGAAAAAACCGCGAAATTATTTCAAAAGAAAAAGAAACAGATAATAAAATAAGTTTTGGGTTCGCTTTCCGCGGAAGAGCAAGGAAACATTATTTCAATGCTGGAAAAAATCTCCAAAAAAATCAATGTGGTAAAAAATGAAAAATCAAAACATTAAAAGTCGAAACAAAAAAAGTGTCGCTGAATAATTATCGGCGCACATCTTTTAATAATTAAAAAAAATACAATTATGATACTTAAAAATTCAATAGAAATAAAAACGACACCTGGAAAAGTTGGGGAATGGTTAACTAATCTTGATAAGAATTACAAAGAGTTGCACAAGGATCATATCAAGTGGGTAAAAATAACGGGAGGCGTAGAGGTGGGCGATATTATATATCTTGAAGAATATATTGCCGGAAGATTAATTAAGGCCAAAAGTAAAGTTATCAAAATAGAGAAAACCGATAAAAAATTCATAATGGAACTCACTCCTTTGGGATTTTTAGCCTGGATGACCGGACAGAAAGGATTGTTTAGAGCTGAACCAAGAGAAGGGGGATGTGTTTATACTAGTGTCCTTTCAGTTCAAAGATTCGGCTGGTTAATTCCGAAATTTTTTGTTAATGCTATGAAAAAACACGCGAAAGAAGAAAGTGAAACTCTGAAAAGAATATTGGAAACAGATCAAATAATTAAACTTTAAAAGTAATAATTATGGAAAACATAAATTGTGAAACAAAAAAATAAATAGAAAGATTGAAAATATATTGCTCGTCGTAGCATTGCTGGTTGCGGGAGTTGCTATCCCGTTAACCAGTGGCACATCAAGCCCGTTATTATATCTGAGCGCGATATTTTTTCCAGCATTTTGGATTTGGAAGTACAAGAAACCCAAACAGCTTTATATTATCAGAGAAAATCTTGGCAAATCCATATTGTGGGGCGTATTAATAGGTTTAGGACTTACTTTGGTCCGGGTAGGAATTGCTCAAATATTTCCGCCTTTGCTTGAACCCGCGCGTATGCTTACAATACATGTTTCTGAAATGTTCAATGTGCAGGCTATTCCTTTGTATATATTTTTAATGGTTTTGGTCGGGCGGTCGCCCGAAGTATGAGGGCGATGGCACGGTGGAGTTCATTCGCACTCCACAGAGTGCGAGAAACAGCACGCGAAGCGTTCCGCTTCCTATTCTGGATTTTCTTCAAAAAAAGTTCGGATTTTGTCCAAAAGGTACCGCCAATTTGCGATTTTGTCAGTTTCAGCAGAATTGTGGGCGGAATAGAAAAAAATCACTTATTTTTTAGGTGGTTTTTTGTTCGTGTATTTGGTATAATGGGATATAATAGTATGATAGCGTATAGGAAAAATATAATTTTTCTTTTTAAAAGATATAATTTTTAAAATATGAAATTCAGAGAATTAAAGCCTAAAAAGTTATTAAGGGAAAAGGGGGACTTGTCTGGTTTTAGTCCAGATCAAATTGGCGTGGAGGACTTGTCTTGTAAGGGCGAAGCAAAGGCGGAAGTTGTTGAGGAAAAGGAGTTAAAGCCAGAGGATGTTTTTGGGTATGGAATTGATGAATTAAGAGAAAAAATGAATGAAAGTAGGGAAATGGATGATACAAGAAGAGAGGTGTTTTTAGATATTCTTTCAGCACACGAGAATGATATTAAAGAATTTTCAGATAAAAAACCTGAAAGAATGAAAGAAATTTTAGAAAAAATGAAGGATTGGAATCCTGAGGCAATGATTAAAGAGAAAAGCAGGATTACTGAAATTCCAGATCCTTATTTTAACAGAAGTTTATTGGGGCATCAATTTCTTGGCAGTATAGCAAAATTTGAAAGAAAAAATCCGTCCGAGAAAATGAAAAAAATTTTAGATAGGATTATATCTAAAAATGGCATGGCGACTTTTCTGGGAATGCAACAACTAAATAAATTGGATTTGAATGATAAAGAGGGGCTACTAATTAATAGAATAATGGATTTGGAGCCAGAACCATTGTTGGCTTTTGGTAACGAGGGATGGGCTAATTTTATTGTTTCCAGAAGAAGAGGGGACGCTTCGCTATCACAGGAAAAGACTGATAAGCAAGAACAGATTTTATTAGATGAGGAAAAATTTAATTTGATTAAGGAGAATATTCAAACTATAAATAAAAAATTTAGGGATGGTGGTATTTTTATTGTTGATGCTAATTGGGAAACAGCTTTAAGGGCGGGAGAGCAAGGGACTGCAAAAAAAATATTGGCTGATATATCAAAAATTCAAGATGTTCGCAAAAGATATGGAATGAGTTCGGAGGCGATTAGAGCTAAGAAGATTTTTGATTTTATTGAGCTTCCAGAAGAGGAAAAAGCAAAAATTTTTTCTTTGGAAATTGAAGAAAAAATGAGAAGTTTCAAAATAAAACCAAAATTATTTTTGGAGATTTTGACTGTTTCTAAAATATTTGAGAATGATAATCTTAGGGGGGGAGTTCTTTTTAAGAATGAAAAACAAATAAAAAAAGTATTATCTGATTTTAAAATTGATGAGATTGAAGCAGATGATTTTCGTTATAACTTTGTGCCACATTTGAGAGTATGCGAAAAGACTAAATTTTTAGATAAAATTTCTCCCAAAAATTACTTTGATGAAGAATTAACAGAACAAGAAAAGCATTTCCCAAAATTTTTAATTGAGAGGTCTTCAGTTCATAAGGATATATCCTCCAAATTTATTGAAAATATTAGAAAAACAAAAGGAGATTATCAAGCAAGAACATTTCCGCCAGATTTATTAAAATATATGTCGTCATCTGTAGCTTCTTCGTATTTAGTTTTTAAAGATTTAGATGAAAAAACTTTAAAGAAATTAGAAAATAAAAGCAAAGAGTCAGAGACTATTAAGAAAATTTACAATAAAGCGCACTCTAATGTTTTAGAGTTGGATGATGTTGTTCTTGGTAGAAAAACAACTAAGAGAATATTTAAAGATGGAAATTTTGAATATTTATTGGCAGCGCAAAAGCTTAATATTCCGTTTGATTTTTATGGAATTTTGGGAAAAAATTTAGAGGAGGTTAAAATAAAAATTGATGCAATGGCGGACGAATTGATTAATGGTTACGAGCAAAACAAAGATAAGTATTTGCCTTATATTGATTCTCTTTTGGGCTATGCTGTTCAGAAGGAAGAAGCGGTTAATGAAACTTTAGACATCAAAGATTTATGGGATTTCAAATTTTCTCATACCGGAGAGTTAAAATTAATTTTAGAAGAAGTTAAAAATTTAAAGATAAATTTTGATGAAGAGAATCAGGGGCAAGAAGATTTTGGAGTTTCTATTAAAAACATAGAAAAATATTTGAAATCTCAAAATTTTTCTCAGGCAAAAGAAAAAATATCTTTGATAAAAGAGAAAAATAGAAACAAGGCATTGGATTTAATAGAAAAAATAAGAGATGTTTCTGAAATATTAAAAAGAGGGGATATTCCTGAAAAAAAAGATGTTGATACTCTTTTGTCTAATAGGGCTATTTTGGGTCATTTGGGCCTTGGTTCTAGCTTGGGAAGCGTTAAACAAATATATAAAAAGATAATTAAAGAACAAGCAAAAGAAAAAATTTCAGGAACAGTTGGAATACTTCAAAATCCAGAGGAGCATTTTAAAGCAATGGATATGAGTCCGTCTTGCATGGGAGTTGGAGGAGAGTTTCAGAATTTTGCTTTGGCTATTACGCAAGGACCGATTTTGGTTTTGGGTGTGAAAAATAATTTTGGGAAAATAATAGGCAGGTCCATTTTGGTTCCAATAAAAGATGGAAAAGGACAATGGAGATTTGAATTAAAAGATTCTTACGGCGTTGGGGCGGAGCATATTGAAGATTTTGCAAAGAAAATGGAGCAAGAGTTAAGAAATAAAAGAGAAAGCTATTATGAAAAAACGGATGATATTATAACAAAAGAGTTTATAGTAGATGGTAAACCTCCTAAAAGTAAGAGAACCTCTCCAGCTGAAGAGTTAAAATTTTGGCGTGAAGGTGAGGGCGTATGTGTAATGGAAAAAGCATAGTAAATTAGTTTAATTTTTAAAATATGAAATCAAAAAATATAATTGTAAAATAGAAATAGTGCGGACTTGTGGGAAGGGGAGGAGCTGGTTTTCCAACTTATTTGAAATGGGAAGCTGTGAATAAAGAAAAAGCAGACAAGAAATACATTGTTTGTAATGGTTCGGAGGGCGAGCCAAATGTTTTTAAGGATGGTTTTATTTTAGAAAATTATCCAGAAAAATTGATACAAGGAATAGAAATAGCGCTTGAAACAATAGGCAATAGTTCTGCGTATATTTATCTTAAAAAAGATTATTACAAGAAATTTAAAAAATTGTTAGAGAAATTAATTGGTAATTTGCCTATAACGCTTTTTGAAAAAACGGGTGGATATATTGCGGGAGAAGAAACGGCTGTTTTGGAATCAATAGAGGGAAGAAGACCAGAGCCAAGAATTAAACCGCCGTTTCCAACAGAGTCGGGGCTTTGGGGGTATCCAACTCTTATTAATAACATTGAAACATTTTATTCTGTTGCTAAAATAGCTGACAACGAATATAAAAATACGCGATTTTATTCAATTGGTGGCGATGTAAAAAATAAAGGTGTTTACGAACTCTCTGAAAATTTAACAATAAAAGAAATTTTAGAAAAGACTCATAATTATCCATTATTTGATTTTTTTGTTCAGAAGGGCGGGGGAGCGAGTGGAGAAATTTTGCTTTCTAATGAGCTTGATCAGATGGTTAAAGGGGTTGGTGCCATTATTATTTTTAATAAAGCAAAGACAGATTTGTTCGTTTTAATGGAAACATGGGCTGATTTTTTTATGAAAGGAAATTGCGATAAGTGTGTGCCGTGTAGAGAGGGTCTTTTTAGAATAGCTGAGATGATAAAAAAGAAAGAGATAGACGAGAAGGTGATGGAAGAGATATTTTTTGTTTTAGAGAAAACAAGTTTTTGCGCTTTAGGCAGGGGTGCAGTTGTTCCATTTCGTAGCTTGATTAACAAGTTAATGTCTTAATAAAGTCTAACTAATTAAAGATGAATAAAAATAAAATACAAATTATTATTGATGGCAAGAAAATTGAATGTGAAAAAGGTAAGACGATTTTAGAAGTTGCTATAGAAAATGGAATTGAAATTCCAGCGCTTTGTTATCATTCAGATTTAAAAGTAAATGCTAGTTGCAGGATGTGTTTGGTAGAAATAAAGGGGATAAAAGGAATGCAGACATCGTGTTCAACAAAAGCGGAACATAAAATGGATGTTGTTACTAATTCGTTAGAAATAAGAAAAGCGAGGAAAACTAATTTAGAATTGATTTTTGCTCAACATCGCGAAGAATGTAATGATTGTATATGTAAATTTAATTGTAATCTTCTTAAGTTGGCAAAAAGTTACAAGGTTGATATTGCTAAGTTTTTTGATAGAAAAACAAATTATTCTGTTCATAAATTTGGACCAGCTCTTGTTTTTGATAGTTCAAAATGTATTGATTGTAGAAATTGCGTTGAGGTTTGCAAGAAACAAGGGGTTGGTTTTTTAGAGATTAAAGAAAAAGATGGTTTTTTTCAAGTAGTCCCCTCAAAGGATAAAAATAAGGATTGCGTTTATTGTGGACAATGTGCTGTTCATTGTCCAGTAGGGGCTTTTGAGGCAGTGGGGGAATTTGAAGATATAGAAAGATGTTTTGAGGAAAAAGATAAACTTCTTATTTTTCAATTTGCTCCAGCGATTAGAACAAGCATCGGCGAAGAGTTTGGATTGCCGTACGGTTCAATAGTTACCGAACAATTAGTTGCTGGTATTAAAAAATTAGGCGCCCATAAAGTTTTTGATGTTAGCGTTGGGGCTGATTTTACAACAGTAGAGGAGGCGAATGAATTAATGGAAAAGATAGAAAATAAAGCAACGCCTTGTTTTTCTAGTTGTTGTCCTTCTTGGGTTAAATTTATCGAGTTTTATTATCCAGAGTTTATTCCGCATCTTGCAACGACAAGATCGCCACAAGTTATTATGGGCGGATTGATTAAAACATTTTGGGCTGAAAAAGAAAATATAGATCCTAAAAAAATTATAGTGGTTTCTATAATGCCATGCACAGCAAAAAAATATGAAATACAAAAGAAAGAATTAGAAGTTGATGGATTAAAGCCAGTAGATTATGTTTTGACTACTCGTGAGCTTGCTTATCTTTTCAAAAAATGGAAAATTGATTTAAAAAATATTAAACCCGAAAAACAAGATAATCCATTGGGTATTCCAAGTGGCGCGGGAGTTATTTATGGGGCAACGGGCGGGGTAATGGAATCAGCTCTTCGTACAGCGTGTGCGAAAACGCAGAAGAGTGGTAGGTTGAAAATAGAATTTAAAGATGTGAGGGGATCAGATGGCGTAAAAACAGCTTTAATAAAAATTAATAATAAAGAAATTAAAGTGGCTGTTGTTAATGGGTTGGGAAATGCTAAAAAGGTTTTGGAAGAATTAAAGAAAAATCCAAAATTGTATGACGCGGTAGAAGTAATGGCTTGTCCTGGAGGGTGTGTTGGTGGTGGTGGACAGCCAGTGCCAGTGGATGCTAAAATTAGACAGAAAAGGGCTCAAGCGCTTTATCAAATTGATAGTAAAAAAGAAATTAGATTAGCTCATGAAAATCCAGTCGTTAAAGAGGTTTATAAAGATTTTTTTGTGTCAAAGAAAATAATTCACAAAATTTGTCATACAAAATATTCGCGCAAAAAAAGAGAAGTAGAAATTCCAAAAGATTAAATTTTTAAATATTGCTGAGTGAATAAAGTTTTTAGTAAAAATCATTCCATCCACTACCCATACTAAAAACTTTATTCACTCAGCTTTACAGATATGGTTCAAGCAAAAATTATAGCAATAAATAAAGAAAAAATTTTAACATTAGTTCAGTTTTCTGTTTTAGTTGGAGTTGCTACGGTTGCTCCTTTGCTTTTAACACATCAACAAGCAATAACAGGTCCAATCGTAAACGCAACTCTTTTTATTTCTGTTATGCTTTTGGGCGCGCGATATGCAATATTGATTGGTTTAATTCCGAGTTTAGTTGCTTTGTCTGTGGGACTTTTGCCAATAGTATTAGCTCCAATGGTTCCGTTTATAATGATGGGAAACACCATTTTAATTTTAATTTTTGACTATTTCAAAGAAAAAAATTATTGGTATGGAGTAATTTTAGCAAGTGTTCTAAAATTTCTTTTTTTGTTTGGCGCTAGTTCATTTGTTATGAATTTAATTTTGAAAAAAGAGATTGCCACAAAGGTTGCGACAATGATGAGTTGGCCACAGCTTTTTACTGCTTTAGCTGGTGGCATTGTGGCTTATTTATTTTTAAAAATGTTAAATATGGAAATTAAAAATAGAGAATTATAAAAATGATAAATTCGTCTGTTGATGAAATTAAAAATCGGTTAGATATTGTAGATATTATTAAGGACTATATTAAATTAGAAAAAGCAGGAGCTAATTTTAGGGCTCCTTGCCCTTTTCATTCTGAAAAAACTGCTTCTTTTTTTGTTTCGCCAAGTCGTCAGATTTGGCATTGTTTTGGTTCGTGTGGCGAGGGTGGAGATATGTTTAAATTTGTAATGAAATATGAGGGGGTGGAATTTGTGGAAGCTTTGCGTATTTTGGCAGGAAAGGCTGGTGTGGAATTAAAAAAGCAGGATCCGAAAATAAGAACAGAAAAAGAACAGGGTTATGAAATTTGCGAAATTGCATCTGAATTTTTCCAAAAGCAACTTGAGCATGGAAATGTCGGGCAGGAAGCAAAGCAATATCTTTTGAAAAGGGGAATACAAGAGCAAAGTATTAAAAAATGGCAAATAGGATATGCTCCTGATAAGTGGCAGGGTTTGTCTGATTTTCTTGTTGGCAGGGGATATAATCGTCAGGAAATAGAAACAGCTGGCTTAGGAATAAGCTCTTCTGGAGGAAAATATTTTGATAGATTTAGGGGGAGAATTATGTTTCCTCTTTCTGACAGAAGTTCTCGCATAGTTGGTTTTACTGGCAGGATATTTCAAAAAGAAGATCCCGCAAAATATGTTAATACGCCGACCACTCTTTTATATGACAAGAGCAAGATTTTTTATGGGTTAGATAAGGCGCAACAAGCGATAAGAAAACAGAATAAATGTATTTTAGTAGAAGGACAAACAGATGTTATTATGTCTCATCAAGCAGGCGTTGAGAATGTAGTGGCTACTTCTGGTACAGCTTTAACGCTTCATCAATTATCTTTATTAAGAGGGCGTTCTTTGATTATAGGTTTTGATATGGATTCAGCTGGAAATTCCGCAGCAAAAAGGGGTATTGATTTGGCGCAAACACAGGGGTTTAATATAAGGGTTATTGAAATGCCAGAAGATTTAGATCCAGCAGATGTAGTTGCGAAAAATCCAGATGAATGGAAAAAAATGATAGAAAATACCAAGCCTATTGTAGAGTTTTATTTTGATACAGTTTTTAATTCTTTTGATTCAAAAAACCCTGAACACAAAAAAGAAATTCTTGAAATTCTTAGGCCTGTTATTAACAGAATTTCGAATAAAATTGAACGAGCGTATTGGGTTCAGAGACTTGCTAATGGAATAGAAATAAAAGAAGAGATTGTTGAAGAAGAGCTTAAAAATGGCGACAAGATAAAATATTCTACTGCTTCGGTTGTGGGTGAGTTAAAACAAGAAGACAGAAAAGATAGGAAGCAAAAATTAGAAGAAAGAATTATCGCATTAGCTTTTAAAATATCAAAAAATGTTTCTTTGTTGGATCAAAAATATTTTTCTTATTTTTCAGATCAAACACGAGAAATTTTAAATAACTTAAAGAAAGATCCCGATTTTTTAGAAAAAGAAGCTATTTCAAAAGAATTGAAAGATTTTATAAATCATCTTTGTTTTGAGGTTGAAATAGAAAAAGAAATTGATGGTAAAGATAAAAAAAATGAAGATATGAGTCCAGAAGAGGAAATTCAAATATGTTTTAAGGAAATAGAGCTTATGGAAGAAAAGAAAGATTTAAATCAAATTTATTTGGCAATAAAAAAAGCTGAACAGGAAAATAATTTTGAAGAAGTTGATTCTTTAATGCAAAAAGCGAATATCCGTTCTTCTAAAATAAACGAACTTCAAGGTGGAGCTATTGGTAATATGAACGATGAGATTAAAGAAAACAATAAAGCTAATCAAAAGGACGAAAGTAAGGATGGGGACGAAAGCAAGAAGGAAGATGAAATTAATCAGAAGAATGAAGATAAATAAAATTTAACAATATTCGCTACATTTTTATATTTTTGTTTTGTCGTATTTTATAATTCAGGTTATAATATGGTGAGAGTGGAGAATAATATATTTTGTAGCGAGATTTTTAAAATTTGGTCAAATTTTGGAAATCGTAGTAGAAAGAATATTGTTTTACATTCTCATAAATATGAAGAAAATCATTTTAATTCAATTTATTGGGTGGCATTTTTTTGAAATGCCCGTGCATATTCTAAAAGTATGGAAAAATTTTTTAAAATTTAATTTGAATTATTTTTCTATTCCATTGCTTATTCAAACATTCTTTTCTCCGTGGAGAAGGCATTCTGAATCTTATGGTAAAGGATTTGATTTTCAAAAATGGTTTGAGGCATTTGGTTTTAATTTGGTCGCGCGAGGTGTGGGAATGATAATGAGAACTATTTTAATAATTGTTGGTTTGGTTGTTCAAATTTTTATATTTGTGGCTGGTTTGTCGGTATTGTTAATATGGATAATTCTTCCAGCATTGTTTTTGTTTGGGTTATGGGCTGGTTTAAAAATTATATTTTAAAATTTTAATTTGTCTCGTTTAATTAATTTGTTAATGAAGTTAATTTGATGTTTAATTTTGATATAAAACAGGCAGAGATTTATAGCGCTATAAAATTAGAATCTATTTTTAAATCGATAGGGTTTTTTAGGCGCATATTCAAGTTTTTATTTATCGTTCTTTTTTTATTATTTTTGTTTGATTTTTTGTTTGATTTTTTGTTTTATTTTTTTTCTTTAGAAATTTCCTCAATTCTTTTAGGCACATCAGTAATTTGTTTAACATTGTCTGTGTCATCTTTATGGAAAAAAGTATTTTTTGATTTAAAGCTTAAAAATCCCAAGATTAAAATAAAAATATTAGATGCGATTACTGCCCCAGAAAAATATAATTTAGCTGAGCTTTTAGATTTTAATTCCGCAAAAACTATTTTTAAAGCGATTAAATTTGTGCGTTCCAAAAAGAATAAACAGATTAATTCTTCTGTTTTGTTTTATCATCTTTTGACGCAAAATCCAAAATTGAATTTTGTATTTGGTAGAGCTATTTTGGATACTAAAAAAATTAAAAAAAATTTAGAGGAAAATATAAAAAATTTAGAAAAAAAAGATAAAGAGGATTTTTATGCGCAAGATTTTCAAGAAATAATTTTATCTTCAATGCAAATTGCTTTTGAAAAAAATCGGGACAGGGTGGTGATAGGCGATATTCTTATGGCCGTAGCACAGCGCGACCCTATTTTTAAACAGATTTTGATAGACGCAAAATTAAAAACAGATGATATTAAGAATTTAGTTTGGTGGCAAGAATCATTAGAAAAGAGAATTCAAGAAACAAAGGATTGGTGGAAATATAAAAATTTGTTGAAAGGGGGAAGCGTAGGAAAAGAATGGGCTTCGGGTTATAGGGTGACTTTAGATAAATATTCTACTGATATAACTGACGAGATAAGAAGAATGGGATTTAGGGAAATTATTGGACACAAAGATGTAATTAGGTCTGTTGAAAGGGCATTATCTCATTCAGGGCTTAATAGCGTGTTGTTGGTTGGTCGGGTTGGTGTTGGTATAAAAAATATTCTTTATTCTATAGCGCAAAAAAGTTTTTTAGGAATTGGTTCGGGCGAACTTAATAATAAAAGAATTATTGAGCTCAATATGTCATCTTTATTGGCGCGAGTTGAGGATGCAGAAGAGACAGAAGCTATTTTGGATAGAATTTTTCAAGAGGTTGTTTCTGCTGGAAATATCATTTTGGTTATTAGTAAATTCCATAATTTTGTTGGATCAACGGCAAAGATGGGCGTTGTTGATATTTCTGCAATTCTTTCTTCGTATTTAAAATTTCCGCAATTTCAAGTTATAGCGACCACAAACTATGTTGGGCTTCATAAAAATATTGAAAAAAATCCTTCAATTCTTACTTTTTTTAGAAAAGTGGAAGTTTCAGAAGTTTCGCGAGAAGAAACAATAATGCTTTTGGAAAATTTAGCTTTAGAATTAGAAGCGAAACACAATATAATGATTAGTTATCCGGCGATTAGAGATGTTTTTGTGTATTCTGATCGTTATATGTTGTCTAAACCGTTTCCAAAGAAAGCGATTGATTTGCTTGACGAAGCAATGGTTTATGCATCTCGCTCAACTAAGGATAATATATTATTGCCCAAACATGTTGCAAGGGTTGTTTCTGAAAAAATAGAAATTCCTGTTGGCGAAATAGAAGAAGAAGAAAAAGACACGCTTTTAAATTTAGAAAATTTAATTCATAGAAGAATTGTTAATCAAAACGAAGCAATTAATGAGGTCTCTACTGCGTTGAGAAGGGCACGAGCAGAGGTGAGCAAGAAAAAGGGACCAATGGGTTGTTTCTTGTTTTTAGGTCCCAGTGGTGTTGGAAAAACTGAAACAGCAAAAGCGCTGGCTGAGATTTATTTTAAATCAGAGGAGAGAATGATAAGAATAGACATGTCGGAATTTCAAGAGATTAAAGAAATTTCTAGGTTGATTGGCTCGGCAGAGCATGAGGGACTTTTAACAACGCAAGTTCGGGAAAATCCATTTTCTTTAATTCTTTTAGATGAAATTGAAAAAGCGCATCCCAATATTTTAAATATATTTTTACAAGTTTTAGATGAGGGACATTTGACTGATGGCTTTGGTAGAAAAGTGAGTTTTTTGAATACAATGATTATCGCTACCTCTAATGCTGGCTATAAAGTTATTTTAGACGCATTAGACCAAAAAACAGAATGGGCGCTTGTAAAGCAAAAATTGTTAGATAGGATATTTGAAAGAGCAATATTTAGACCAGAATTTATCAATAGATTTGATGCTATGGTAGTTTTTCAACCGTTAAATAAAGAAAACCTTTTAAAGATATCAGAGTTTATGTTTAGAAAGCTTAAAAAGGGACTTAAAGAAAAGGATATAGAATTTATAATAACAAGGGCATTAAAAGAAAAAGTTGTTGAGCTTGGATATAATCCTACTTTTGGTGCTAGAAATATGAAGCGTGTTATTCAAGATAAGGTGGAAAATGTTTTGGCTCAAGCGCTTTTAAGAGATGAATTGAAGGGAGGAGATACGGTAGAGATAGAGCCAACTGATGAAAAATTTAAGCTGAAAATTAAATAGTTATAATTTTTAAAATTTTATTAAAATAGCGTTCATTGGACGCTATTTTAAATTTGTAAAAAAGATTTGACAATTTTCTATTTTTAAGGTATATTAAAAATAGAAGAAAGAAAAATGCCAGAAAGAAAAATTACTGAGGATTATTCTCTTGTTGCTTTGACAGAGGGCGAAAAGCATGTGTTGGTTCATGCGCTTAGAGAGGAATTGGACAGGGTGGATCGCGCTGGAGGGGATTGGTATGGTTCGATGTCTTTGTTAGAGGCAAGAAGATTGGTAGAGTATTTAAGATAATCAAGTCCTAAAGAATATTAAGAAAGCGTCTAATTGACGCTTTTTTTTTGGAAAATAGTAATCAAAAATTGCGTGGTTTGATATTTGGCTTGACAAATTTGGATAGAATGATATAATATAAGCGGAAGATGATGAAAATGAAAAAGATAATAGGGGCATTGAGTTTAATTGTCATTATTTTGGTTCTGGTAGGTGGCGTTAAGTATTTTGAGTGCGGAGTAGATGAAACAAGTGAAACAGGAAAAGTAACAGTAACAGTTAGTATGGTCGTAGTATCAGCCGAATTGGTTGAACTTGATAGTGTTCCAGAAAAATTCCAGAGAAGCTATTCCAGAGAGGAAGGGGATATTATAACAATTGGATCAGTGACAGCCACGACAGACAGCGGAATTAATTATACGCTTGAATATGTAGCATATTATTTCGCGGAAGACCTTGATGAGTCTACAGAAGATAGTCCGATTACAATCGGGTATAGACAAGAAGACACAGAAGATGTTTATTTGGTTCTCATAGGACCTAGACATGAAGACCTTGTGCTTGTGAATTTAAAAGCGTGGGGGAGTCACTAAGATACCAAAATAAAAATAAATTTATAAGGAGCTTGTCTCCTTTTTTATTTTATCCTATGTTTTTCGTCCTTTTTTGTGGTTGTGGAAAACTCGGGGTTGACTGGGGTTTGGAAGTGGAGTATAAAGTAAGTGTAGTGGGAAGCTGTGGAAAAATGTGGGGATAACTCAAGCTTCTGGGGATAACTTATAATATTTTAAAATCAGTTTTTGTATGTTTATAGGAGAATACACATATTCAATAGATGATAAAAAACGATTAAGTCTTCCGAACAATTTTCGGAAGCTTTTGGGTAAAAAGGCGTTTGTTACTAGAGGATTGGACAATTGTCTTTTTCTTTATCCTGAAAAAGATTTTAATGGATTGGCTGAAAAATTAGGAGAACCTTCTTTTGCTAAATCAGACGCAAGGGGATTTGCCAGATTGATGCTTGGCGGAGCAATGGAAGTTAATATAGATAGTTTGGGAAGGATTTTGATTCCTGACTATTTAAAGGAATATGGTGGTTTAAAGAAAAAGGTTGTTGTAGCAGGCGTATATGACAGAGTTGAAATTTGGGATGAGAAAAAATGGAAAGAATATAAAAAGAAAATGGAAGGCGGGATAGAAGATATGGCTGAACGATGGGGAGATCTTGGAGTTTAAATATATGGCACATATTCCAGTTCTTAAAAAAGAGGTTTTAGAATATTTAGATCCAAAGCCAAATGAAAACTTTGTTGATGCGACTTTGGGAGAGGCAGGTCATAGTTTGGCGATTTTAGAAAAAACAAAACCAGACGGAAAAATTTTAGGAATTGATTGGGGCGCTGAAATGATTGAAAGGCTTGAACCCAGAATTAAAGATTATAAGTTGGGGGATAGAATAATTTTAATACGGGATTGTTTTGTAAATTTAAAAAAAATCGTTGAAGAAAATAATTTTAAATCAATAAATGGTATTCTATTTGATTTAGGATATTCATCTTGGCACATAGATGAATCGGGGAAAGGTTTGACTTTTCAGAAAGATGAGCCATTGGATATGCGATTAGGTTCTGGTCAGCTTGTGACAGCTGAAGAGGTTATTAATAATTGGAAGGGGGAAGATATTGAAAGAATTTTAAAAGAATATGGAGACGAAAGATTTTCAAAAAGAATAGCTATGAAGATAGTGGAAACACGGAAAGTAAAACTAATTAAAACAACATTTGAATTAATAGAAGTAATTAGGAGGGCGTTTCCAAAGACATATAAATTTGGAAAATCTCATTTTGCAACGCGAACATTTCAAGCAATAAGAATTGCGGTAAATAATGAATTAGAAAATTTAAAAATTGTTCTTCCGCAAGCGATAGATGTTTTAGAATCAGGAGGGAGAGTGGCAGTGATTTCTTTTCATTCAGGAGAAGACAGGATTGTTAAAAATCTTTTTAGAGAAAAAGCAAAACAAGGTTTAGTTAAAATTTTAACAAAAAAGCCAATTCAGTCTAGTTTTGAAGAAATAAAAGAAAATCCTCGCGCGAGGACAGCTAAATTAAGGGTTGCAATAAAAATATAATATGACTGCATATAGTTTAACCAATACAACTTTTCAAACTAAATTATTTCCGTTGGGGTTTTTTAGAATTAGCTTTGTTAAAATTTGTGTTTTTTCTGTTATTATGTTTTTGAGTTTTTATATTGTGCAAGTTAACGAAATGACTGAGAGTGCTTATCTGATTGAGAATTATGAAGCGCGGATTAATGAGCTTTTGAATGAAAATCAAAACTTAGAAATTAATTTTATGCAAGTCAGCTCTTTAGGAAATATTAAAAGTTTAGTTCAAAATTTAAATTTTGAAAAACAGGGGAGGGTTCAGTACATTCGGATTTTAGAGGAAGTTGTGATAAAATAAAAAAATATGGAATAATGTGTTTTTGCCTGTTCAGATTTTAATACGAGTAATGAGATTTTAAAATTTATTGCAGTAGAGATGGTATTGTTTTGTATTTTTATTAGCAATGGAACAGATAATAAATAATATAAAAGCTATTTTTAGGAGCAGACATAATCTGGTTCTATTTTTAATTGTGCTTATTGGAATGGTGATTGTTGGGCGTTTATTTTTTCTTCAAATTATTAGGCATGATTATTATGGAGCTTTGGCTCACGGACAGCAAAAATTTTTTATTGAAGTTAAGGGAGATAGAGGCGAAATTTTCTTTAAAAATGGAGAAGCATTGGCCATAAATGTTAAAAAAAAATATGTTTATATTTCTCCAAGAAAAATTGATAAAAAAGTAGAAACAGCCGAAGCTCTTAGTCAAATTCTTGATTTAGACAAGGAATATCTTTTAGAAAAGACAGAAAAAGATAATTTATTTGAACGATTAAAGAGCAAGCTAACCGAACAAGAAATTGATAGTTTAGAAAAAGCAGATTTGGCGGGAGTTTATTTAGAAGAGGAGGTTTGTCGTGATTATCCTCAGAAATTTTTTGCTTCACAGCTCGTTGGTTTTTTAGGCGGGAATAATATCGGACAATATGGTTTAGAAGAACAGTGGAACGATGTTTTGAGCGGTAAGCAGGGCGTAATGGAGGGAGAGAAAGGTCCGCAAGGGTCTTTGTTTTTTTCTTTTTTAGAGAAAAATAAGATTAAAAAAGGAGCTGATATTATTTTAACTATTGATTACGATGTCCAATATTTTGCTGAGAAACTATTAAAAGAAGCAAGTGATAATTTAGATATTCAAGGCGGGACAATCATAGTTGCCAATCCTCATTCGGGCAGGATTCTTGCTTTGGCTAATTTTCCAAATTTTGATCCAAATGAATATTCTAAAGAGAGTAATAATTTTAGAATATTTCTTAACGGCGCCACTCAAGAGGTGTTTGAGCCTGGTTCGGTTTTTAAGCCCATTACCATGGCACCTGCGCTTAATGAGGGGAAATTAACGCCACAAAGCACTTTTATTGATCCTGGTGTGGTGAATATTGGGAGGTGGCCTATTTATAATTATGAGCAAAGGATATATCCGGGCGATATAACGATGACAGAAGTTTTGGAGAAGTCTATAAACACAGGTGCAGTGTTCGTTGAAAGCCAAGTAGGCCATAATATTTTTTTAGATTATATTAAGCGTTTTGGAATTTTTGAAAAGACAGGTATTGATTTGCCCGGAGAAATTATTTCTTCAAATGGAGAGATTAGAAAGGGTTATGAGATTAGTTTTGCTACCGCTTCTTTTGGTCAAGGAATTGCAATGACGCCGATTCAGTTGATTAGGGCATTTTCCGCTATTGCTAATGGTGGAAAAATGGTTAAACCCTTTGTTGTAGATAAAATTATTCAACAAGACAAGATAATTGAAACTCAACCAGAAACAATATCAGAAAATGTAATCTCTTCTAAAACCGCTTCACAATTAACAGCTATGTTGGTTAGTGTAGTAGAAAATGGCTTTGGTAAAAAAGCAAAAGTTCCAGGATATCTTGTTGCTGGGAAGACGGGTACGGCTCAAGTTGCTTGGTCTGCTATTGAATCTGGAATAGTTAAAGCAGGTTATTCTGAAGAAACAATACAATCGTTTATTGGATTTGCTCCAGCGTTTAATTCGCAATTTTTGATTTTAGTTAAGTTGAGCAATCCAAAAACAAAAACAGCCGAATATTCAGCTATGCCGATTTTTCAAAAATTAGCAGAATATATTCTTGGTCGTTATCATATTCAACCAGATTATTAATAATTATTTAATATTATGACATTATTATGAATATTTTATCTAAATTTATTTTTTCATTATTTAGCCCTAAGATTGTTATTGTTGCGGGTAATAACAAAGAAGCCACTGCGAAAGCTATTCATAGTGTTTTAAGTCCTTATTTTAAAGTTAAAATGGCTTCCAACATAAGTTTTAAAAATATTTTAGGGGCAGAGGTTTTGATTTTGTCGTGGAATTTTGAAATGGTAAAAGTTTATAAATTTTTAAGCGAAAAATCTTCTTTGCTTATTTTGACAATAACAGCTCTTGGAGAAATTCCACATAATCGGAATTTTTTTGCTGGAGAAAAAAAACAAGCAAAAGAGATTATTGATTTGGCAAAAACATTATCTAACAATAGCTGTTTAGTTTTAAATTTTGATGATGAAACAGTAAGAGAAATAGATGATTGCACAAGTCTTCGCAATGAAACATTTGGCTTTCAAAAACAAGCCGATTTTAGCGTTAATGATCTTAGATTGGATCAGGGCGTTAATTTTAAAATAAATTATAAAGGAAATATTGTTCCTATTTGGTTGGAAAAAATTTTTGGTAAAAAACAAATCTATGCCGCATTAGCAGCTAGCGCAGTTGGTACAACATTGGGCTTGAATTTAGTTCAAATCTCACAAGCTTTAAAAACTTATCAAGGTTTGCCTGGGCAAATGCAGTTAATTAATGGAATAAAAAATTCGTGGATTTTAGATAATAGTAGGGATGCAAGTTCTTATTCAATGGCAGAAGCAATAGAAGTTTTAAAACAAATTAATCCAAAAGAATTTGATGGAAATGCAAGTGGTAGAAAAATTGCTGTTTTGGGCGATTTTTTAGAAGTTGGAAAGTATGCTATCGGAGCACATGAATTAATTGGAAAAGAAATAGCTCCTTTTGTTGACACACTTTTTACAGTTGGCTTAAGGGCAAAATTTATTGCGCAAAACGCTGAAAAACATGGTGTTGCAAGAAAAAATATTTTTCAATTTGATAGAAGTGAAAATGCTGGAAAAAAATTACAGGAGAAAATTAGGCAAGGAGATTTGATTTTAATTATGGGGGCGACAGAAATCGGAATGAAAAAAATCGTAGATGAAGTAAGGGCAATAAATTAGACCTGCTGTTTATTAAGCGATGTTGCGAAATTTTCAGATTTTCAGTCAAAATATGGAAATTGCAGTAATTGCTTATTAAGCAACGGGTCTATTAATCAACGATCTATAGTAATAGATATTTGCTTATTTTTTTAATAAAAGCGTTGTTCTGAATATGCGCAGGTGTATCAGGAAAATCATTAAAAGTAAGCGTTTATTTTAAAAATATAGTATTTGCTTCTTAGGTGAAATTAAGTTAAAATAAAATTATAAAATAAAAATTTAATTTATTAATAATTGTAATTACATATGAATAAAAAAGGTTTTACTCTTATAGAGCTACTTGCCGTTGTCGCTATTATTGGAGTTTTGGCCAGTCTTGTTTTAGTTAGTATGAAGGGATTAAGAGAAAGAGCGAGAATTAACAAGACGCTTGAATATAGTAGTTTAATACATCATGTTTTAGGATTTAATGCGGTTGGTATTTGGGATTTTGATGAAGGTACTGAGAATGGTTGTCCTGGTGGAGAAGACGCTTGTGATAGATCCGGTTTTAATAATCATGGAGTATTTAATGGGAATGTTGTATATACTACTACTACACCCCATAGCGTTAGTAGTATTGGAGCTGGAAAATTCGCTTTAGAATTTGATGGAACAGGAGATTATTTGAGTTTCGGAACCGCTCCCAATATGGATCATATTACAATTGAAGCTTGGGTTAAGCCGTATAAGACTGATGATATGTATATAGTTAGCGCTTCTGCACCGGGTGGTTATGATTTAAGGATATTTGGGGGTAATTTTCAAGGTCAAATATGGAAAAATTCTGATTCTGGCGTAGAAAGCGTAACTGGATCGACCGCAGCATTTAATAAGTGGCAACATATAGTTTTTACATTTGATGGGACAAATTTAGTTATGTATGAAAATGGTGCTGAGGAAAATTCAGTTGTTATAGGGGATGATAGGATATTAAATCCAACACACCCTCTTCGTGTCGGAGTTCTTGGCTCTGATTCCACTACGAGCGGTTTTCATGGTATTATAGATAATGTTCGCATATACGACAAAGCGTTGAATTCCGCTCAAATTTATCAACATTATGCAGAAAGCGTTGGAGATTACGGTTTAACTTTGAAAGAATAATTTACATTTAATTTCGCTTTTAATTAAGTTAAGTCTAAATTTAAGACCATTAAGACGATCGAGACGATTAAAAGATTATCAAGAATTATTGATTGCTTATGTTATTTTCATATAATTGGTTACAAATTTTTTTTAGCAAGAAATTGCCTGAGCCCAAAAAACTTGCCGAATTATTGACAATGCATGCTTTTGAGGTTGAAGAAATTCAAAAAATTGGCAAGGATTGGTCTTTTGATATTGATATTACGCCAAATCGCGGACAGGATTGTTTTTCTCATTTGGGCATTGTTAGGGAAATATCAGCCATAACGGGTTTGGATTATAAGGATTCGCTTCCAATTATTAAGAAAATAAAAGATACAAAAACAAAAGATTTTATTAAGATAGATGTTAAAGATAAAGATGTTTGTAAGCGATATACCACCAGAGTTATTTCTGGAATTAAAGTTGAGCCTTCGCCAAAATATATTCAAGAAAAATTAAGAGTATGTGGCTTGCAAGCAATTAATAATATAGTTGATGCTGTTAATTATATAATGTTAGAAACTGGACAGCCGATGCATGTTTTTGATTTTGATAAAATTGAAGGCGGCGGTGGTTCTAAAAAAATAATTATTAGAAAAGCGAAAAAGGGAGAAAAAATATATACTTTAGATGATGGTAAATATGATTTAAACAAAGAAATTTTAATTATAGCTGATAGTAAAGAGCCATTGGCTATCGCTGGAATTAAGGGTGGGAAAAAGGCGGAAATTGATAAACAAACTAAAACAATAATTTTAGAATCAGCTAATTTTGACGCTAAAGTTATTCGTAGATGTTCAAAATTATTAAATTTAAAAACAGATGCTTCTTGGCGTTTTGAACATAATTTAGATCCGAATTTAACTGAAGTAGCGATAAATAGGGCAGCGAGTTTAATTCAAGAAATCGCAGGTGGCAAAATAGCCTTAGGTGTGGTTGATTTTTATCCTAAAAAAGTTTATTCTAAAAAAATTCAATTAAACTTAGATTATGCGGAAAGGCTGTTGGGGGTAAGAATTTCAGAGAAAAAAATAATAAAGATTTTAAGGCAATTGGATTTTAAAACAAGTTTTAAAACTCAGGGAATTATAGAAGTGGAGGTTCCCGCGTTTAGGAGAGATATTTCTATTCCAGAAGATTTAATTGAGGAAATTGGTAGGATATATGGATATGAAAATATTAGGTCAATTTTACCTATTTCAACTTTGGTGCCTTCAAAAAGAAACATAGAATTTTTTTGGCAAAAGAATATAAAAGATGTGTTAAAAGAGGCTGGATTTTTTGAAACTTATAATTATTCTTTTTTAAGCGAAAAAGATGTTTGTAATTTTAGTTATCGCAAGGAAGAACTTTTAGAAATAGAAAATCCAGTAACCGTTGAACAAAAATATTTAAGACCGAGTTTAATTCCGGGTTTACTTAAAAATGTTAAATCTAATTTGAAAACGAGTAATAGTTTGAATTTTTTTGAAATAGGAAGAGTTTTTTCTAAAAAACAGCAAGAAAAAACAATGTTAGCGGGAGTAATTGTTAAAGGGTTGAATGCGGACAAAGAATTATTTTATGAAATAAAAAGTGTAATTGATTTGTTGTTGAATAAGTTGGGAATTAGCGATATTTGGTATGATGAATATAAGCCAATGACAGAAGAATCTAATATAAATATATGGCATCCATTTAAACGCGCAGAATTAAAGGTTAATGGTGAAAAAATTGGATTTATCGGAGAAATTTCTTTAAGGGTTTTGCAGGACATTAATATTAAAAAAACAATATGCGTGTTTAATATTAATTTAGAGAAACTAATAATTCAGTGTTCAGAGGAGCAAGCATATAGGCCAATTTCAGTTTATCCAGCCGCTGTCCGAGATATTGCTATTCTATTACCAGCAAAAGCAAAAGTAGTGGATGTTTTAAATAAGATTAATAATGGCGGAGGAGAATTGGTAGTTGATGTGGATTTGTTTGATATTTATGAAGGTGGGGAATTGCCAGAAGGCAAAAAGAATTTAGCTTTTCATATAATATATCAGGCCAAAGACAGAACTCTTACAACAAAAGAAATAAATGAAATTCAACAAAAAATTATTAAAGCTCTGGAGCAAGAACCGAGCTGGCAAGTAAGAAAATAATATGGCAGATAAAAATAATATAAAACCAAAGAACAAAACAAATAAAGAGGAGTCTTATACCGCGAAAGACATTTATGTATTAGAGGGATTAGATCCTGTGCGTAAGCGACCCGGAATGTATATTGGTTCAACTGGCGTTGAAGGCGTACATCATTTGATTTGGGAATGTTGCGACAATGTTTTAGATGAATTTATGGTAGGGCATGGAAGTAGTATGAATATAGAATTTTTGCCAAATAATAGAGTTACTGTTTCTGACGATGGCCGTGGCATACCAGTGGACAAACATCCTCAAACAAAAAAGTCAGCTTTGGAAACAGTAATGACAACTCTTCACGCTGGCGCGAAATTTGGTGGTAAATCTTATCAAATATCTGGCGGACTTCATGGGGTTGGCATTTCCGTTGTTTGTGCTTTGTCTCAGTATATGAAAGCAGAAGTTTGTCGTGATGGTTTTTTGCATGTTCAAGAATATGTTAAAGGAAAACCATTGGCAGCAGTGAAAAAAGTTGGCAAGTGTGGTAAGACGGGGACAAAAATAACTTTTGAGCCAGATCCAGAAATTTTTACGGAAATAAAATTTAATCCTAAAAAGATTTTTAGCCATCTTAGACAGCAGGCATATCTAACAAAAGGAATAAAAATATCTATAAAAGATGCGCATATTGAGAACGAGCCAAGCGAGAGTTATAATTTTTATTTTGAGGGTGGTCTTAAGGCATATATTAAATATCTTACGCGTGGAGCTCCTGTTAGACAGCGAGAAGTATTTTATGTTAATGGTGAAAAAGACGGAATAATAGTGGAGGGTTCTTTTGTGTATAGTAATGAGCGCGAGCTTTATGAAGAAAGTTTTGCTAATAATATTTATACTCGTGAAGGCGGAATGCATCTTACGGGATTTAGATCGGCGTTAACGCGAACACTTAACGATTATGCCAGAAAAAATAATCTTCTTAAGGACAGTGAAGATAATCTAACAGGAGAAGATATAAGAGAGGGACTTACGAGCGTAGTTTCAATAAAAATAAGAGAACCTCAATTTGAAGGACAAACAAAAGCAAAATTAGGTAATCCAGAGGCCAGGATGGCGGTAGATTCTGTTATTGCAGAGGGATTATCTGATTTTCTTGAAATGTATCCTCAAGACGCAAGAAGTATTATTGAAAATTGTTTTTTAGCGTTAAAAGCAAGAAAAGCAGCTAAAGCAGCTAGGCAAACAGTTTTGAGAAAAGGAGCTTTAGAGGGATTGGCCTTGCCTGGAAAATTAGCTGATTGTAGTTCGCGACAACCAGAAGAATCTGAAATTTATATAGTTGAGGGAGAGAGTGCTGGTGGAAGTTCAAGGCAGGCAAGAAATAGAAGATTTCAAGCGATTTTGCCGTTGCGTGGTAAAATTTTAAATGTGGAGAGAGCGAGATTAGATAAAATTTTGGCGTCAAAAGAAATAAAATCTTTGATTATTGCTATGGGAACAGCAATTGCTGAAGATTTTAATATTGATAAATTGAGATATCATAGAATTATATTGATGTCTGATGCTGATGTTGACGGGTCTCATATTCGCACGCTACTTTTGACTTTATTCTATCGTTATTTTCAGGAGATTATTGAAAAGGGTTATCTTTATATTGCGCAACCACCGCTTTATAAAATTCAGTCTGGAAAACAAATTGAATATGGATATACAGATGACGATAAAGTTGAAATTTTGAACTCAATGAAAGATAGAAAAGGAACTCCCATTGTCCAACGATACAAAGGTCTTGGAGAGATGAATCCAGATGAGCTATGGAATACAACAATGAATCCAGAAAATAGAGTATTGTTAAAAGTTTATATTGAAGAAGCCAAAGAAGCAGATAGAATTTTTGATATTTTAATGGGAAATGAGGTTTTCCCTCGGAAAAAATTTATTCAAGCGCACGCCAAGAAAGTAAAGAATTTAGATATTTAATCTTTGTTGAGAATTTATTTAATAGACCCGTTGCTTATTAGGCAACAGGTCTAATAGTTAAATAATTTAATTTTATGCTTCGTAGGAGTTTAAAAGAAAATTTTATATTTGTCTTGATGATTGTTGGAATTTTAATTATTGTTTCAATCCAGAGTTTTTTAGTATGGGAGTTTTTAAATTTTACAAAAAAAGAAATTCCCGCCTTAAAGCAAATATCAGAACAGCAATCAGCACAATATTCGCTTGATAGATTTATGGATGCTAGGATTGCTAATGCGAAAGATCAGGCGTTAATTTATTTGACCGAGAATGCGATGGAACAGTATTTAAAAACAGAATTTGAAATAAGCGACGATTTTAAAAGTTTTAAGATACTAGAAGCTCAAAAAATAAGCGAAACGCAATTTAGATTTATTGTGCAGATTAATAAAGAAAATGAAATAGATTATTTTGTTGAAGCTATTACTCTCACCGAAATTTTGGATATATATTATATAGATTTAGTAGAAATGGCAGGATAGAATATAATAAATCTGTCGCTTATTAAGTAGCGGGTTTAATTATTATATTTGACAAAAATCTCTTATTTTGTTATTTTTAATAAGAGCCCAAAGGGTTTTTTTATTAAAGATATAAAAATTATTTTAAAAATTCGTAAGAATATGGAGTTTATCAAAAAAATTATTTCGTTTTTGTCTGAGGTCAAGATGGAAATTAATAAAGTAAGCTGGCCAGACGACAAAGAAGTTTTTAGATATACCATAATTGTGGTTGTTGTTTCAATAGTTGTTGCCGTGTTTTTAGGTGGTTTAGATTTTATTTTTACGATTTTATTGAATAAACTTATTATTTAATAATCGGTTGAATAACGAGTTTGATAAATTTTTAATATTATATAAATTATGCCAAAACAAGAACTTCTACAAGCTAAACGATGGTATGTAATTCATACGTATTCTGGTTACGAAGATGCTGTAGCTAAAAATCTCAAACAAAGAATTGAGTCTTTAGGGATGGAAGATAAGATTTTTGATATTTTGGTGCCGAAAGAAAAGAGGATTAAAATTAAGAGCGGACAAAAAAAGATTACCGAAAGAAAAATGTATCCAGGATATATTTTGGTGGAAATGATTGTTACTGACGATTCGTGGTATGTTATTAGAAATACACCGAATGTTACTGGTTTTGTTGGATCTGGAACAGTGCCTGTTCCTGTTTTGCCAGAAGAGATTGAAAGTTTAAAACAAAGGCTTGAAGTTGAAGAGCCTGAATTCAAGATTGATGTTGAGATTGGAGAGCTTGTAAAAATTATAGATGGGCCCTTTAAAGATTTTGATGGAAAAGTTTCAGAGATTAATAAAGAAAGGGGCAAGATTAAAGTTTTGATTAATATGTTTGGCAGAGATACGCCAGTAGAATTAGATTCGTTACAAATTAAGAAAGTTTAAATATATAAATAAAGGTATGGCTAAAAAAATAATAGCAGTTATAAAACTTCATATTCCAGCGGGCAAGGCAACACCTGCCCCCCCAGTAGGTCCAGCATTAGCGCAACATGGCGTAAATATTGCTGAATTTTGCCAGAAATTTAACGATCAGACAAAAGAACAATCTGGATTTAAAATTCCGGTTGATATTATGGTTTATGAAGACAGGACTTATGATTTTGTATTAAAACAACCACCAGCATCAGAACTTCTTAAAAAAGCGGTGGCCATAGAAAAGGGATCGGGTAAACCAAATAAAACTAAGGTTGCTAAAATTTCTAAATCTCAGCTTAAAGAGGTGGCAGAAAAGAAAATGCCGGATTTAAATACTGATGATATTGAGCAGGCAATTAAAATTATTGAGGGAACTGCTCGTAATATGGGAATAGAAGTTGAAGGATAGATATAAAAAGCATTCCGTTTGTCTCTTATAGCTTGGGACAAAATTGGGATGTTTTTTTTGTCATTAATGGGTTTTAAATTATGGAGCGTTTATCTAAAGATGAATATTATTTAAATATTGCTAAGGAGATCGCTAAGCGCGCCACTTGTTTTAGAGTTAAATTTGGGGCGGTAATTATTCGTGATGGCCAAATTATTGCTACTGGTTATAACGGCGCTTCAAGAGGCACTAAGGATTGTTTCCAGCGAGGGGAATGTCTTAGGAATGAGTTGAAAATTCCTCATGGTGAACGCTATGAAATTTGCCGTTCCGTTCATGCTGAACAAAATGCGATAATTAATTCGGCGCGAGCAGGCGTAAGTCTATTGGGCGGAGATATGTTTATTTATGGGGAGGATCATCAAGGAGAATCAGTAGATGCTTTCCCATGTTTTATTTGTAAGAAAATGCTTATAAATGCTGGCCTTAATAGAATAATTTGTTCAAAAAGAAATAAAGAACAGCAAATTTTTAATGTTCAAGATTGGATAGTAGAATGGCAAGAAAAAGATATTCTTGACGATAAACAACAATACGGAAAATAAAATATAATTAGTCATACATTCTTTTTAAAAGGGGCTTATTTTAAGCTTCTTTTGTGTTGAATGATGCTGATTTTTTGCAAAAAAATAATTTTTCAGGCATAATAAACTAATGGAATCCAACGAAAAAGTTTTAGTGGTAGCCAGCGATATTATTTTTGAAAAGAATTGTTGGCAAGGACTTAAAACAGAAAATTTAGATTATTATTTAGATTTAATCAAAAATAATTATCATTTTAGGTTGCGAAAGGATGTTGAAGGCGATCCGTCTTGGCAACAAATAATTCCTTACGTGCTTTTTAGTTTTGAAGACAGGTATTTTCTTTATCATTATTTGAAAGAAGCGGGTGAAAAAAGATTAAAATCAAAAAACGATTGGATATTGGGAGTTGGAGGACATATTAATCCGATTGATACTAAAATCAAAGAAAATATTTTAGAGGCTGGAATGATGCGTGAATGGAATGAAGAGGTTGATTATAAGGGGAACCTAATTGAAAAAAAATTAGTAGGAATTATAAATGATAACGCTAGAGCGGTTGAAGCTGTTCACTTGGGATTGGTTTATCATTTTAAGGGACACATTCCAGACATTTCAATAAAAGAAAAGGATAAATTAAAGGGGGGATTGATAGAATTAAATGATTTGGCGGGATATATGAAAAATGCGAATGGCTGGGCGCCAATTGTTTATGACCAATATTTGTCAAAACTTTTGTAGAAAATTTTTAATTTTATAATTTTAAGTAGAGCTATGATTAAAAAAAAATATTCTGGAAAATTTATTGTTTTTGAGGGGATAGATGGTTCAGGCAAGTCTACACAAACTAAACTATTAGCTAATCGTTTAAAAAAAGAAGGGCATAAAATAGCAAAAATAGATTTTCCGCAATATGGCACAAAATACGCAGGTTTTATAGAAGAATATTTAAAGGGCAAATATGGTTCAGCGGAAGAAGTTGGGCCATATAGGGCTTCAATTTTTTACGCTTGTGATCGTTATGATGCTAGTTTTAAAATAAGGCGTTGGCTTGAGCAGGGTAAAATTTTAATTTGCGACAGGTATCTATCTTCAAATGTAGGGCATCAAGGTGGAAAAATAAAAGATAAAAAAGCAAGAAAAAAATTTTTGAAATGGTTGTATCATCTTGAGTATAAAATTTTCGGTATTCCAAAACCAGATATCACTTTTATTTTAAAAACTTCCCCTAAATGGTCTCGAGAATTATCTCCAAAAATAACAGATAAAGAAAAAAAGAAAAAAAGGAGGTTGTATTTGGGATCCAAAAAAAGAGATATTCATGAAGACGATTTAAGTCATTTGGAAAGTGCGCTTAATTCATATTTAGAAGCAGCTAAAGAATATCCAAAGGATTTTAAGATAATAGAATGTTTAGAAAATAATAAATTATTGTCCATAAAAATTATCCATGAAAAAATATGGAAAATAATGAAAAAAAATTATGAAAAACATCGCTAAATTTATAGATCATACGAACATAAATAAAAAGGCAACCGTCAAAGATATAAAAAAAACTTGTGACGAAGCAAAGAAATATGAATTTCGTAGCGTTTGTGTTAATCCTGAATGGGCAAAGTTAGTTAAGAAAGAATTAGATGGAACAGACATTAAAATAGTTGTTTTAATTGATCCGCCAATGGGTTTGAGTTCGCGCCAGACGCGTTTAAAGGCGTGTAGAAAGGCGAAAAGGGACGGAGCCGATGAATTAGACATAGTTATGAATATCGTGAATTTGAAATATGAGAAATATAGCGATGTTTTAATTGATCTTAAAGATGTTTGTAAAGTTTTGTCAACAAAGGTTATTATTGGAACGGGTTTTTTAACTGATGATGAAATTAAAAAAGCTTCTGAAATAGTTAAAAAAGCAGGTGCTATTTGTGTAAAAACCGCAACAGATAAAGATCCGTTAGAACATAGAGAGTTGAAAGAAAAAGCAGGGCATTTAAAAATAATGAAAAAAGGAGCGCCAGGGCTTTTGATAAAGGCTTCTGGAAAGATAAAAACATTTAAAGACGCAAGAATGATGATTAAAGCAGGGGCTAATATTATTGGAACAAGTAATGGAATAGAAATAATTAAAGGAATAAAATAGTTATGGAATATCGTCCAACAATTGGCATAGAAATACATGTTGAATTAAAAACAAAGAGCAAGATGTTTTGTTCTTGTTTGAATGATCATGGCAAAAGTTTTGCAAATACAAATATTTGTCCTATTTGCATGGCGCATCCTGGCACACTTCCAGTTATAAATAGAGAAGCGGTAAAAAAGGTAATAAAAACTGGTTTGGCATTAAATTGTAAGATTCCCGAATATTCAAAATTTGATAGGAAAAATTATTTTTATCCAGATATTCCAAAAGGGTATCAGATATCGCAATTTGGTATGGAGTTATGCAGGCAAGGATTTTTAAATATGGGAGATAAAAAAATTAGAATTAAAGAAATACATTTAGAAGAGGATACTGGGCGTTTAATTCATCCTAAAGGAGAAGACTATTCTTTGGTAGATTTTAATCGCGCTGGAGTGCCTTTAATGGAGTTGGTTACTGAGCCAGATATACATTCGGCAAAAGAGGCAAAGCAATTTGTTGAAGAGTTGCAAATAATTTTTAGGTATTTGGGTATCTCTGATGCTGATATGGAAAAAGGAGAAATGCGTTGTGAAGTGAATATAAGTTTGAGTAAGGATGATAAACTTGGAACAAAAGTAGAGCTTAAGAATTTAAATTCTTTTCGGGCCGTTCAAAGAGGGGCTGAATATGAAATTAAAAGACAAACGGAAATTTTAGAAAATGGGAAAAGGCTAATTCAGGAAACTCGTGGTTGGGATGATGTTGAGCAAATAACTGTGAAGCAAAGAGAAAAAGAAGAAGCACATGATTACAGATATTTTCCAGAACCTGATTTGCCAATGCTTCGTATGGGAACAAAAGAATATATTGATGAAATTAAAGGGGAAATTCCAGAATTACCACAAGAACGGAGACAAAGGTTTGAAAAAGAATATGGTTTTTCCGAAAAAGAAATTAGCGTTTTTGTTCAGAATAAAGCTATTGGTGAGTATTTTGAAAAAGCAATGTCAGAATTAAGAAATTGGATTAAAGAAAGCGAAGAAAAAGGAGAAGTTGGAAAACAAGAGTTTTTAAAGTTGTCTAAATTGTGTTCAAATTATATAATTACAGATTTACAGGGATTGTTAAAAAAGAGTTCGGTATCTGACGAGAAATTTTTAATAACGCCAGAAAATTTTGCTGAATTTATTACGCTAATTTATCATGAAAAAATTTCTTCAAAAATTGCTAAAATAGTTTTAGCAGAGATGTTTAAAACTGGAGGCGATCCATCGCAGATTATTGAAGATAAAAATTTAGGTCAGATTAAGGATGAAAGCGAAGTGGAAAATGCTGTAAAAGATGTAATTTCTAAAAATTCAAAGCCAGTAGAGGATTTTAAAAAAGGGAAAGAGAACGCTTTGCAATTTTTAGTTGGGCAAGTAATGGCAATTACAAGAGGTAAAGCAAGACCAGACACTGTGATTCAACTCCTCCGAAAGCTTTTAAAATAAAATTTTAGTATTTAGTTTATATTTAAAAAATCGTTTCCAATTTATTGGAAACGATTTTTTAATAAGAAGTTTATTCAATTAGTTCGCCGAGGAGACCCCATGGGATGGTGTCTATGACTTTTGCTTTCACAAATTTTCCAATAAGGTTGTTGTCATCTGATTTGAATTTAATTGTTTTGTATTCTTTGGTTTTTCCAATTATAAATCCCTTTCTTTCGTACTGAGGCAAAACATCAACTATTTTTCCAATATATTTTTTGTTATTTTTTAGTGCAGTTTTTTCAAGAATTTTGGTTAATTCCTTATCTCTTCTATCTTTTTCCTGATAAGACACATCATCTTCCATTTTATCTGCCACAGTGCCCGATCTAGGAGAAAATTGCGCCACATAAGCCATATCTGGCTCAATTTCTTTAAAGAGTTTAGCGGTGTCATTAAATTCTTTTTTTGTTTCACCAGGAAAACCGACGATTACATCAGTAGACAATGTGACATTTGGAATTTCTCGTTGAATTTTTTTAATTATTTTTTTGTATTTAGCGATGGTATATGGACGGTTCATTTTTTTTAAAATTTTGTCATTGCCTGATTGAACCGGTAAATTTATGTATTTAGTTATTTTTTTTCCATTGGTGATTGTTTTGATTAACTTGTCAGAAAAATCTTTTGGGTGGGAAGAGCTAAAACGAATCCAAAAATTTCCCGGAATTTTATCAATCATTTCAAGCAATTTTGGAAAATCAATTTTTTGTTTTGCTTTGCCCGCCATAGCTTTAGCGGAGGCGGGTCTTTTATATTCGCCATTATAACTGTTTACATTTTCTCCCATTAGCCATATTTCTTTGTATTTTTTTTTAATCAATGTTTTAACTTCAGCGATAATATCATTCGCTGGTCTGGAAATTTCAGGACCGCGAACATAAGGAACAACACAATAAGAACAAAAATTATTACAGCCAATAATAACGGGGATATAAGCGCTATATTTTGTGATGTATGTCGGTTTTATTTTTAAGTAAGAATAATTTAATTTGTTTAATTTAAATTTATCCCACATATTTTGACAAAGTTTGGCCCTGTCTTTTTTTGGGGCAAGTAAGATTTTTTTCCAATACGGCAAACTTTTGATGGGTAAAACAAAATCAAACCTTTCTAAAAACATTTTTTTATTATTTTCTAAAACGCAACCAGTTAAAACAGTTTTTAATTTTTTGTTTGTGTTTTTTAATTTGTTAAGATTTTTAGCTAAGCCATAAATTCTGTCAACAGCTGATTGTCTAATAGAACACATAGTAACCACAGCTAAATCTGCCTTCTTGATTTCTGAGGCAGGAGAATAGTTCATTTTTTTTAATGCAGTGGCAATGCGTTCGGAATCAGAAATATTCATTTGGCAACCGTAGGTGGCGATCCAATATTTTTTCATTTTGTATTTTGAAATATTTTGAACTATCAATAGTTTGTTTCTGGTTAGTTTGTTTCGCTGTTGTCGTTTCCAGAATGGCTGTCCTCTGTTTGTTCGGCAGTATCAACACTTGGATTTTCTCCACTATTACCATCTATTATTTCAAAATCAGGCATTATAGGCTCTATATAGGGGTCTTTTTTTATCTCAATAACTGGTTTTATATAGTTTGGTGTTGGTTCGTCTAATTTCCATATATCTATATTTTCTTTTCTATATTTTTCTCCACATTCGCCTCTATAAAACGTCCATTCTTCGCATTCAGATCCATCGGGAAAAACACAAACACCATATTCGCCAACAGGCGCTTTTTTTATTATTAATTTATAGCCTGATTTCTCGCAATACGCTGATGATGGATTTGGCATATTAATTATTGGTTCTCTTTGTTGGTTTGTATTTTCGTATGTATCAATTTTCCACTCATCATCAACCTCGTATTTACATGGAGCGTGATATGCTATTTCTATTCCAGACATTTTTGCAAAACAATCATTACTGTAAGTTTTTCCGTCTTTTCCGCAGACAGGATCCCAAATTTGAATACAAGCCCATTCTCCTTCCATATTTATTTTTTGTTGTGGTATTTCTCTTGGCATGTCAATTCTTACGCCATCGTAAGAGTCTCCAGTAGGAGATTCTTCGGGAGAAATAAAGAATTCTTTGAATTCTCCAGGAAAAGGAATTCTTTCTGTTGGAAATTTTATTTTATATTCATCTTCAGAAATTTCTTTTTCTCTTATTTCATTTTCAAAAAAATTGTCTTCTATTTCTTGACTATCCCATTGCTCTCTAAGAGAAACTTCTTTTATAATCCTGCGTGCGTTATTTGCCTCGTAAAAAGCGTCAGAAGCTAGATTAAATGCTTCTCCATAGATGTTTTTATTCATAGCTTCTTGGCTAATTGCAAGTATTTTTTGAGCTTTTGCCAATATAACGCGGAAAGGACTTCTTTCTGAAATTTTAATTTTAATTCTATTATCAAGAGTTGCGAATTCATTTTCGGTTAAAATAATTTCTTGTTTAGCGTCCAGCACTTTTTTCTTGGCTTCGTCCCGATCAATTTCTCCAAAAAAGGAATTTTTACATCCATCAATTTCTTCAAAAATATAAGGATAGCTTGTTTCTATTATGCTTTTAATGTTTCTATTTCCTTCAATTTTTCTTTCTAAAAATTTTAATTCAATAATGCTTTCTGTTTCCCCAATTTTTTGAGAAAGTTTTTTTATTTGTTCTTTTGTAATTTCTTTCATTATGTCTGGCGGAATTCTAAATTTTTGGATAATCTCAATATGTTTGGGCGCATCACTGGCAAGTTTTTTGAATTTTATTTTTCTTTCTTCTTCTGTTTTCGCCATTTCAATATCCTTTTTTATTTCTTCTATTGTTTTTTCTTTTATTTCTCTCCAAAATTTTATTTTTTCTTGAGGAATAAATTCGTCAACTTCTTTAAGTATCTCAAATTGTTTTATGTCGTGAAATTTTTCTAATTTTTCAAAAAATTTGTTTTGTTCTTCTGGAGTATTAGCATTAATGATATTTTCTTTAAATCTCATTATTGCGCTATTTTTGATTTCTAATACTTGTTCAAGAGTTTCAATGGGTAAGTTATTTTCTAATTCTTGAATAATGCGCAAATCTTCCATTTCTCCATTTTTTAAGTGTTGAAAAAACATTTTTTCCTCAAATTCCATCTTGTTTTTTTCAAGATTTGTCATTTTTTCCTCAATTCTTTTAAAGGTTTTTTTCTTGGCGGTTTCTAATTTTTCTCTTATAATTTCTGGTATTTCTTCGTTTTCAAACATATGTATAATCTCTATATGTCTTATTTCGTTTCCGCCAATGTTTTCAACATAGTAATTGAATTTTTCTCTATCTTCTGAAGAGATTTTTTCCATATCGTTTTGCAATCTTTTTAATGCATTTTCTTGAGCGTTTCTTATTGCTTTTTTGGCTTGTTCGGGAACTTTTTCTTCTAATCCCTGCAAAATTTCTAAATTTTTAAAATGCTTAAAATTAGAACCTGACTGGCCGTCCATAATATCAGTTATTTTTTTTTGAAATTTTTCTGGATTGACGAACTTTAATCCAATATCAGAAAATTTAGCCATATTTTGTTCTTTCGCTTGGCTCATTTTTTCAAAAATTTGGGGTTTTAATTCTTTTTCAAATTTTCCAAATATTTTTTGATGTTTTATGGAGTTGTCAATAAATTTATTCACAAATTTATTAACATTCGGGTCGTCGGCATTTTTTTTGATTTCATTTGTCGCAATTTCTAATTTATCAATCTCATTTTTATAATCATCAAAAGCGTTATTGATTGTGTCGGTATTCTCAGGGCTTACCTCTATCATTTTTTTAATTTCTATCAATTTTTCGTTAACAAATTTTTGTTTTAATTCAGCTTTTTTTATTGGATTGAAAGTAATAAAAGAATGGAAATCACGCCCTATTTCTTTGAAGAAATAGAATGGATTGTTTGGTAGAATGAGCGGTTTAGCAATTTTTAAATTTTGGGCGCTAATATTTTCGTCAAGATTAACATCTGAGATAAATGTGTCCGTCTCTGCTTCTGTGTCAATATTTTGCGCTAAAGCCGGCAAAGCAGATAAAACAAATAAGCTAATGAAAATTGTCGCTAAAAATTTAATTAAATTATGCATATTTTTTAAAAAATTATAATTTATTATATAGTTTTGAGATTAATGGATTTCTTCTTTTTTTTCTTTTAAGAAATAACGCCATTGCTCTAAAAAGCCGATTAAAGTAAAAAATGGTGCATCAATTAAAATAGATATAACTAATGCTATATTTAAATTGCCCCATTGCATTGATAACCATTTGCCAACACGAATTACGGGCAGAAAGAAAAACTCAATTAAAGATTTGAAAAAAGTGTCTGTTTTTTCTTCTATGGTGAGCTCCCTGCTTCTTTCTCTTAGTTGCATTCCGAAAAAGCTAATAACGCAAAGAAAGAAAAGGAATATGAACATTGAAAAAAAGCCAAAATTTAAGTTATAAAGCACATATATTATAGCGCTAAAAGAAAACAAAAACATAAAAGAATAAAAAGTTGAAATTATGGAATTTAAAATTTTACTTCTTTTTCTGGGAATTCTTATTTGGTAAACATCTTTTTTCTCTTGTTTGTAGGTGATTTTCATAACTTCTATTATTACGCGTTGAAGATTATTTTTTTTGGGCGGTTTAATTGTAATAACCAAAAGAAACATTAGAAGCGGAGGGAATAGCGCGTTTATCAATAAAATAGGATAGCTAAATTCGTTTAGCATTTTATCAATAGGAATTTCTATTGCTAACGCAAGAGCCATTTTGGTTATAAAAATAGAAGCAGTGCAATAAATTGCGGCGCGTCGTATTCTTTTTTTAAGTTTGGTCAATCTTTTTGCGTAAGATATTTTGATAAGCTCCTCTAATGTTCCTGGTTTTTCTAAATTTTCTTGCGCTTTCATCGGTTCGTCAGCAATAATATCTCCTAAAATAAGGTATGGGGTATTATATTTTTCGCAAAGACTATAAAATTTATCGCCCAAGCGGTGATCTAAATCTTTTTCAATGCTTTCTTTAATATGATTAATATTTTTTGTAATTTCTGGAAGTTCAATAGAGGATTGAGTGATTTTTGTCCAGTTTGGATATCGTCTTTCAAAAAGATTATAAGAAATAGTTGGTCTGTCTAATTTTAAAAGCGCTTTTTGAACAGCGATGTAAATTTGAGTGTTTTCTTCTTCTTCGGTTAAGCCTTTTATGATGATAATCCCTTCGTTTACTTTTAGTCGTTTTTGGATGCATATCGTCATAAACTTTATTAGCGATTCTTCTTTCAGGAATGAAGTTAGCGTTTTTTCTATTTCATAGCTCGCCATATCTAAAAGCCAATTTCTAAGCTCAATTTTTTTGTCTTTTTCCGAGTTAATAGTGGGATTTTCTGGGGCGTTTTTTAAGATAAAAAAGTATTTGTCTATAATTTTTTGAATTATTTCTATCTTGTATTCTGGAATACTGTCATTCGGAAAATGTCCGCCTCTAATAAATTCATAAACTAAGGTTTCAGCTATTTTTTCGTTTTGTTTATCAAGAATTGCAACCCTTTTTAGGCTTCGTTCAATTGCTCGTTTTCTAAGAAGGTGTTCTTCTTGCCAATCTACTACACCCTTTATTCGTTCATAAAAAGCCGCTACACGGGAAGCTATTTCGTCAACATGAATAGTTTGTCCCTCTCTTTTCTCAAGAGATTGATACCAAATTTTACATTTTTCAATAAGCCGTTGAGTTGATTGAGATATTGTTGCGTCCATTTTATTTATTATTTATTTTTTTCTATTGCTGTTTTGGCTTTTTCAATAAATTTATTTAAATTCATTTCTCCGATGTCGCCCTTGCTTCGTTCGCGAACTCCAACTGTTTTAGCTTTTTGCTCTTTATCGCCAACGATTAATAAATATGGAATTTTTTGAATTTCTCCTTCGCGTATTTTTTTACCCATTGTTTCATTTTCGTCTTTTAACTTACAACGAAAATCATTTTCAATTAGTTTTTCCATTACGCTTTTAGCGTATTTTTTATGCGTTTTTCCAATGGGAATAACCAATATTTGAATAGGCGATAGCCACAAGGGGAAAGCTCCGGCAAAATGTTCAATAAGAATTCCGGTAAATCTTTCTATTGAGCCGAGCAGTGCGCGATGAAGCATAAATGGTTCCGCTTTTTTTGATTTTTCGTCCATATAGAAAATATCAAATCTTTTTGGTAAATTAAAATCAAGCTGAAGCGTTGATATTTGCCATTCTCTACCAATGCTGTCTTCTATTTTAACATCTATTTTTGGTCCATAAAAAACTGCTTCCCCTTCTTCAGAAGTAAAATTCCATTTCGCTTTTTTAATTCCATTAGCTAGCGCTTGTTCTGCTTTCTTCCATTCAGCGTCAGTTCCTAAATATTTTTGTTTATTTTTTGGATCGCGAATACTTAAAACAACTCTAAATTTTTTAAAACCAAATGTTTGTAAAACATTTTTAGTCAGTTTTATTGCTTTGATAATTTCTTGTTCTAATTGTTCGGGTGTACAAATAATATGACCGTCGTCTTGAGTAAATCCGCGAACTCTTGTCAATCCGTGAAGTGTGCCAGATCGTTCATAGCGGTAAACAGTGCCCAACTCGGTATAGCGGATAGGCAAATCTCTATAGCTTTTTAAAGAATTTTTGTAAATCATTATGTGGAATGGGCAGTTCATTGGTTTGAGATAATATTTTTCATCATCTATTTCTATCGCGGAATACATATCGTCTTTATAATGCTGTAAGTGTCCTGATTTTTTGAAAAGGTTTTCATTGCCAATATGCGGAGTTTTAACGAGCTGGTATCCTTCTTTTATGTATTTTTTTAAAATAAAATCTTCTATTATTTGGCGCAATAAAGCGCCCTTTGGTAGCCAAAGGGGAAGTCCTTGTCCGACTTCTTCACTTATAGTAAATAATTCTAATTTTTGACCCAAAACGCGGTGGTCTCTTTTTTCGGCTTCTTTTTGTCGTTCTAGATATTCATCCAGTTCTTTTTTCGTTTCAAAAGCAATTCCATAAACGCGTGTAAGCATTTTATTTTTTTCATCTCCCTTCCAATATGCTCCAGCGATTTTGGTTAATTTAAACGCATCAGGATTTATTTCTTTTGTTGATTTGATATGCGGACCTTTGCACAAATCAGTAAAATTTCTAATTTGGTATATTGAAATTTTTTGAGAGGCATTTTTGAGTTCTTTAATAAGTTCTAACTTGTATGGCTGGTTTTTAAAAAGTTTTTTTGCTTCATTTACAGAGATTAATTTTTTTTCAAATTTCAAATTTCTTTTAATTAAGCCCTTCATTTTTCTTTCAATTTTGAATAAGTCGTTAGGGGATAGGGAATTTGGTAAATCAAAATCATAATAAAACCCATTTTCTATTGATGGGCCAATGCCAAATTTAGTTTCAGGATACATTTCCTGAATTGTTTCCGCTAATATATGGGATAATGAATGTCTGATTATTTCAATTTTCATACGAGTTTTTTATTGACAAAAAATGATAAATGGTTTATAATTTAGGTAGCGATAAAAATGCTGAGAGCAGAAATACTGGAATATGTACATGTATGCGTGTTGGTGGCAATGGTTTTTATTTTATTTGGTATAAATATTGAGAATGTGTCACTAGTGGTTGCTTGGATTATATTTGCTGTAGTGCTGTTTCTTTATGTATCCATTTTGCATGGCGCCAATTATTGAACCACCAAGTAAAGGGTACAATCAAATTGTTTTTAACGATTAGGTTGTATCCTTATTTTTTTATTTCAAATTTTTAAATTTTTCTTTGCTCTATTATTTTCTCTCTTTGTTCTACTACTTCTTCCGCTACATCGCAAATTATTTTAGGGATGCCGTCACGGCTGTCAACTTTACCCCTAATAAGCACTATTTTATTCTCTTGAAAAATATTCGGTTCTTGTTCGAGGAGTTTGGGAAATACAACTAATTCAATATTGCCTGTTTGGTCTTCCAATTTGACAAAAAGCATTGGTTTTCCTGTTTTTGTGATTATTTTTTTAATTGTGGAAATAATACCTAAAATTCTTATTCTTTTTCCTGTTGAATTTATCGAAATTTTTGTTATAGGCAATACTTTTGCTTCAAAATTTTTTTTGAAATTTTTTAATGGGTGGCTACTAATATAAAGGCCCAAAAGCTCTTTTTCCCAATCTAATTTTTTTCTTCTTTCAAGCTCTGGAGCTGAAGCAAGAATAGGACCAGTATTGTTTTTGCTTGTTGGCAGGGTGTCAAAAAGTCCCTTTTGCCCACTTATTTTATTTTTTTGCGCTTCACGGCTCCATTCAAGTAATTTTTCTAAATTTGTTAAAAGCTTGTTTCTTTCTTCAAAGTTATCAAAGGCTCCAGTTTTAATCAAGCTTTCCATGGATTTTTTGTTTACATATTTTGACGGCACTCTTTCAGTGAAATCCCCAATAGAAAGAAACGAACCATTTTCTTTTCTTTCTTCAACTATTGCTTCAACTACATTATAGCCCACATTTTTAATCGCTAAAAGTCCAAAACGGATTTTATTTTGTTTTGGGACAACTGAAAAGTTTTTAAAACTTTCATTGATGTCGGGTGGCAAAACTTCTATTTTCATTCTTTTGCATTCATCTATCAGAAAAGCGATTTTTTCAATATCGTTTTTTTCTGATGTTAAAACAGATGCCATAAATTCTATTGGATAATTAACTTTTAGATAAGCTGTTCTATATGCGATCATGGCGTAGCATGCAGCATGTGATCGGTTAAAGCCGTAGCTGGCGAATGGCAACACCCATTCCCATATTTTTTTGGCAATTCGTTCTTCGGCCCCGTTTTTTATAGCTCCATCAATAAATTTTTCTTTTTGTTTTAAAAGAAGGCCTTTAATTTTTTTGCCAACAGCCTTTCTTAGAATGTCTGCTTCTGCCAAGGAAAATCCAGCGAATTGTTGGGCGATTTGCATCAATTGTTCCTGGTAAACCATAATTCCATAGGTGTTTTTTAGAATTGGTTTTAACTTAGGATGTAAATATGTTATTTTTTCTGGGTTATATTTTCCTCTAATATAGTCTGGTATGAATTGCATTGGCCCCGGTCTATATAGCGCAACCATAGCGATTATGTCTTCAAACTCAGTTGGTTTTAATTCTCTTAGGTATCGTTTCATTCCATCTGATTCTAATTGAAATACTGATGTGCTATCTCCTTTTTGTAAAAGTTCGTAAGTTCCTTTATTATTTAAAGGAATTTCTTCTATTTTTAATGATTCGTTTCTAACTTTGTAAATTCTGGCCAAGGTGTCTTCAATGATAGTTAGATTTTTTAATCCCAAAAGATCCATTTTCAACAATCCTAAATCTTCAATTGCATGCATTTCATATTGAGTAACAATGGCCTGACTGTTTTGTTTTGATGATCGTTGTAATGGAACAGTTTCGGTTAAAGGATCTTTGGAAATTACTAATCCACAGGCATGTGTTGAGGCGTGTCTAGCGCAACCTTCTAATTTTTTACCTAAGTCAATTAAACGACTTGCTTGTTTATTTGATTCGTAAAGTTTTTTGAATTCGTTTACATTTTCTAATGTTTCATCTAAATTAAATCCAAGTGGTATCATTTTAGCAATTTGGTCGCAATAGGCATAGGGATATTGTAATGCTCTGCCAACATCTCTTATAACGGCCCTTGCAGCCATTGTTCCAAATGTAATAATTTGCGCCACATTTTCTTTGCCGTATTTTTCAGCAATATAGTTTATGACTTCATCTCTTCTCCAGTCAGTGAAATCAAGGTCAATATCAGGCATTGAAATTCTAGACGGATTTAAAAATCGTTCAAAAAGTAGGTCATATTTTAATGGATTAACATCTGTAATGTTTAAGACAAACGAAACTAGCGAACCTGCCGCGCTACCTCTTCCAGGACCCACAACAATGCGATTTTGTTTTGCCCAATTAACAAAATCTTGGACAATAAGGAAATACGCATCAAATCCCATTTTGTGGATAATTGAAAGCTCGTAATCCAATCGTTTGAGTGCATCGTTTTTATCCGATATTTCAGATTTGCGTTTTTTTAATCCTTGTTCGCAAAGTTTTTTTAGATATTTTTCAGGAGTTTCTTTGTCTGGGACTGGGAAATAGGGAAGTTTTGTTTCGCCCAATTTAAAATCAAAATTACATTGTTCAACAATTTTTTGCGTATTGCTAATTGCTTCAGGAGTTTCTTTGAAAAGTTTCGCCATTTTATCTGGTGGATACATTGAAAAATTATCAGACATCATTGATAGGCGATTTTTATCATTGATATTTGTTCCAGTATTGATAAGAACTAAAATGTCTTGGGCTTCAGCATCTTCTTCTCTTAAATAGTGGCAATCGTTAGTTGCTACAAGGGGAATATCTAATTTTTTGGAAAGCGCTATTAAAGCATTATTTGCTTTTTCTTGTCCTGGAACATTTTCGTGATGTTGAAGCTCTAAATAAAAATTATTTTTTCCAAAAATTTTTTGGTATTTTAGTGCTGTTTTTTCCGCTTCTTCTGGTTTGTTAGCGATAAAGAGATGTGGGATTTTTCCTTGAATGCAAGCAGATAGAGCGATTAGTCCTTCGCTGTGCCTGGCAAGTAATTCTTCGTCAATACGAGGCTTATAATAAAAGCCTTCTAAATGCGCTTTAGAAACTAATTTAACCAAATTTTTATATCCTTTTTCGTTTTTTGCGAGTAGAATTAAATGATATTTTTTATCGTCAATACCTGGTCTTTTTTGTTCTAATCCTTCGTAAGCAACATAAACCTCACAGCCAATAATAGGTTTTATTCCTTTCTTTTTTGCTTTTTTGTAAAATTCCACAGCTCCGTAAAGTACGCCGTGATCAGTTAATGCCACAGAATCCATTCCCGATTCTTTCACATAATCTAAAAGTTCGTCTATTTTTGAAAGACCGTCTAATAGGGAATAATGGCTATGAACATGTAAATGTGTAAATTTAGACATTAAAGTTTGAGACTGTTGAACAATATCATTTCTACTGCGATTTTAAAATTTCGGCTACGAATTATTCAGAACTCGTCAGCTATACTATGGCATAACCTCCTCGTTTTTCACAATTCTCGCTCAAAATTTTTAAATCTCGCTACGAAAGCATATTATTTAACAGTCTCATTATATCATTTTCTGTTTTTCTGGCAAATTTTAAGGGTAAGGTGTAAGAATATGGGGCGATTTTTATTAAGTTAAATTTGACTTTTTGTCTATTTTTATGTATACTTTAACAGTAAACTATTTTAGGCCTGTTAAGCAACAGGTCTGTTATATAGTTAAAACTGTTATAAACAAGTTATTTTTTGAAAGGAAGATGGAAATTCGTAATATTGCAATTATAGCCCATGTTGATCATGGTAAAACAACTCTAACGGACGCGATTATGCGTCAAACGGGAGCGTTTGAAGAGGGAATGAGCATGGATACCAATATATTGGAAAAGGAAAGGGGAATTACTATTTACGCGAAGAATTCCGCCGTTTTTTATAATGGAACAAAGATTAATATTGTTGATACGCCCGGCCATGCGGATTTTGGTTCAGAAGTAGAGCGAGTGCTTCGTTCTATTGATTCCGTGCTTTTGGTTGTTGACGCTAAAGAGGGGCCAATGCCTCAAACACGTTTTGTATTAAAGAAATCGCTTGAACTTGGACTTAAGCCAATTTTGGTTATTAATAAAATTGATAAACAGGGCGCAGATCCAAAATTAGCAAAAGAGCAAGTATTTGAATTATTTTTAGATCTTGGCGCAAACGATGAACAACTCAATTTTACTACCGTATATGCAATTGCTCGTGATGGAATTGTGAAAAAAAATCTTGACGAGGATTCAAATAGTGTTTTACCGCTTTTGGATACAATTCTTGAAGATGTTCCTGCTGCAGTTGCTAATTTAGACGCACCATTACGAGCGCAGTCATTTAATCTTGCGTATGATAATTTTCTTGGAAGAATTGCCATAAGCCGTATTTATGATGGCGTTATTCGTGTTGGCGAAACTGTTTTTGTTAAAAATCCAACAAAAGAAATACGGTCTGGAAAAATCACAAAACTTTTTACATTAAAAGGCGTTTCTCGCGAAGAAGTTTCTGAAGCGTATGCTGGTGATATTGTTATGATTGCTGGTTTGCCAGATATATTTATTGGCGAAATGATTACTTCAGATGAAAATGCTGTGTTACTTCCAGAGATTAAGATTGATGAGCCAACAATTTCATTGAGTTTTTTAGTCAATGATTCTCCTCTTGCTGGCAGGGAGGGGAAATTTGTAACAGGTAGGCAGGTTCGCGAACGACTTGAGCGCGAACTTGAAATAAATGTGGGACTGTTTATTGATTTTAGTGAAGTTAACAATTTTAAGGTTATTGGAAGAGGCGAATTACATATCGCAATACTTCTTGAAAATATGCGTCGCGAGGGATATGAATTGCAGGTTTCGCAACCACGCATTATTTTTAAAGAAAAAGACGGTATTAAGACTGAACCACATGAAGAGGTTACTGTTGATATTCCTGTTTCCTATCAAGGAACGATAATTGAAAAATTAAGTAAGCGAAAGGCAAAACTTCTTGAAGTTAAGCAAAATGGAGATATTGTTCGTTTGGAGTTTGAAATGCCTACGCGTGGCCTTTTGGGTTATCGCGGACAATTTATTATTGACACAAAAGGAGAGGGGATTCTTACGAGTAGAGTAATTGGTTTTAAGAAATACGCTGGAGAAATACAAAAGCGTTTAACTGGATCAATGACATCAATGGCAAATGGAAAAACTTTAGGTTTCTCGCTTAATAATCTTCAAAAACGAGGAACGCTGTATGTCGGTCCGGGCACAGAAGTATATGAAGGCATGGTGATCGGCAACACTTCAAAGGGCGAAGAATCAGCTGTAAATCCGATTAAAGGTAAACAGCTTACAAATATGCGAGCTTCTGGATCTGATGACGCTATTCAGCTTGTCCCTCCACAAGAGATTACTATTGAATCTGGATTTGAGATTATGAATAATGATGAATATCTTGAAATTACGCCAAAAAGTATTCGGCTTAGAAAAAGATATTTAACTGAAACACAACGCACTCAAATTAAACGTAGAGGCAAATAAAATAATAAAAAACAGCTCCGAGAAATCGGAGCTGTTTTTATATTACAAAACATATCTTGGATTTGTCGTATATCATTGACGCAACTCATTGTTAGGGTTAGAATTAAATTATAATTTAAATAAAGAAAAAAAGAATTTTCAAAAAATTTTTGCTTTTAAAATTATGAGTAACGAAAAAAATAGTTCTAAAAAAAGAATAGCGATTATTAGCATTCACTCTGATCCGTCAGCTAAGTTGGGTGGGCATGAAGCAGGGGGGCAGAATGTTTATGTCTCTGAGTTGAGCAAGGCTTTGGGACGAAGTGGTTGGTCAGTTGATGTTTTTACTAGACTGAGAAGAAAAAGAACAAAAATGGTCAAGCCTTATGCGAAAAATGTGAACATTGTATATATAAAGGCAGGTCCTCGTTATTTCATGCCAAAGAATAAAGTATTTGAAGCGTTGCCAGAATTTATTGGCAATTTTCTTGCTTACAAGACTGAGAATAAAATTAATTATAAAATAATTCACGGAAATTATTATTTAGGCGGTTGGGTAGCGGCTCAAATAAAAAGAATATGTCGTATTCCAATGGTGCAAACTTTTCATTCCTTGGGGCATGTTCGTCATCGCACATTAAAAGAATTTGAAAAAGAGGATATAAATATTGAAGATTTTAAAGAGCGTTTAATAGCCGAAAAAGAGATAATGGAAACAACAGACGCTATAATAGCAACAAATCCGCCAGAAAAAAGAGACTTGATGCATTATTATGATTTTGATTTGGAGAGCAAGATAAAAACTATTCCGTGTGGAGTTAATTTAAAACGATTTAGGAAAATAAATCATAAGAGCGCAAGAAGCTATATTAATCATTTTTCCGAAACAGATAAAATTATTTCGTATATTGGGCGGATGGATTGGCGTAAGGGGATTGAAACATTAATAAGGGCGCTTCCTTTGGTTTCAAAGGCTTTGCCAGGATTAAATTTAAATATTGTGGTCGTTGGTGGGAAAATCGGCAAAAAGGGTGATCCTGATGATAAGAGGGAAATTAGCCGATTAAAAGAGATTGCTAAAGCATTAGAAATTGAAAAACAAATTTTATTTTTAGGTAGAAGAGATCAAAAAAAATTAAGTTATTATTATTCAGCTGGCGATGTTTTTGTAATTCCATCTTATTATGAACCTTTTGGTATGACATCGTTAGAAGCAATGCGTTGTGGTGTGCCTGTGGTTGCTTCAAATGTTGGAGGGCTTTCTTATATCATACAAAATAGAAAAACGGGACTTCTTTTCCCACCAAAAAATCATAGAATTCTTGCGAAAAAAATAATTCAGCTTTTTAAAGATGAAAAATTGAGAAATAAATTGACTAAAAATGCTGAAGTAGTTGTAAAAGAAAATTATAGTTGGAATAAAATCACTTTAGAAATGTTAAAATTATATCAAGAATTATTATCATAATTTTTATATGAAAAAAAAATTAAAAATTGCTTATTATTGTTCAAATAGGACGGTGTTTCCACCGCCAAAAGATCTTATTACCGCTAATGCGGATGTAATGCAAGATATGGCAGAGGCAATGATTAAAAAGGGTCATAGTGTGACTATTTATGCTTCAAAAGGATCGTCTATGAAAAAAGCGAAAATAGTTAATCTGGGGCTATTGCCACATAAACTTGATTACGCTTTTATACCCGAAGAATGGGTGAAAGATTTACATGTTGCTTATAGGATAGCTTACATTAGCGAGCTTATTAAAAATTCTGATAAATACGATATTATTCATCTTCATGTGGGGCGTGTAATTTTTGGAGAGCCATTTGTTAAATTTGCAAAATGTCCTGTGGTCTTTACTATACATGAAAATTTTGTTTCGCCTTTTAAGCCATTGATGACTTTTTTTAAGAAATCAAAGCTAATATCTATCTCAAACGCTCAGAGAAAAACATTTCCGTCTTTGAATTATGTGGAAACCATTTATCATGGGGTTAATGTTGAAAATTATCCTTTTAGTTTAAAACCAAAGAATAATTGCGTATTTTTAAGTCGGGTTTCAAAAGAAAAAGGCGTTGAATTTGCAATTAAAGCGTCCAAACAAAATAAAATAAAGCTAGACATTTACGGCCCCGGAAAAGAGGATTATTTAAGGGATTCCGTGCTTTCTCAAACCAATAAAGACATCTCTTATAAAGGAATGGTGAAAAAGTATTCTAAGGAGTGGTATAACGCTTACGCATCAGCTAAGGCGTTTCTTATGCCTATTCAATGGGACGAGCCATTTGGTTTGACTATGATAGAGGCCATGGCTTGCGGAACTCCAGTTATTGCTTTTGACAGAGGTTCTGTCTCAGAGATAGTTCAAGATGGGAAAACTGGATTTATTGTTAAGCCGTTTGATAAAAATAAAAAGCCAAACATAAAAGGTTACGCAGAGGCAATCAAAAAGCTTTATCAAATGCCTGAAGAGGAGTATATAAAGATGAGGCGAAATTGTCGTGAGCACATAGAGAAAAAATTTACTGTTCAAAAAATGGCGGATAGCCATGAAAAGTTGTATTATAAACTTTTGAAAAGCAAAAAATAATTAAAGTTTCAGTAAAATAGAATAACAATAAAACAGCTCCGAGAAATCGGAGCTGTTTTTATATTTTATTCATTCTTACATTAACGAGTTGATCTTATCAATTAAAACTTGTTTTGGACGCAACCCAACAGCTTTTTCTGTTGGTTCTCCATTTTTAAAAATAATTAAAGTTGGAACTGCTGGAATTTTATATTTTTTAGGAGTTTCGGGATTTTCAACCACATTTAGTTTTCCAATTTTTGCCTTTCCTTCAAATTCTTTAGCCAGTTCTTCAACAATAGGAGCTATTGCCAAACAAGGTTTACATCCAGGCATCCAAAAATCAACTAAAACTAATTGTTCGCTTTTTAAAACTTCTTCTTCAAAATTTTCATCATTAAATTCTATCATATTAAAGTAATTTAAATCCATTAATAATTAAAGCAAAACTACAATCTAAACATTCAGCCGCCTTACGGCAGTAAACCATTCTATTTGTAAAAATCTCAAAAAATTCCATTACAGGAACAAAATTAGTGTCAATCTTTAAAATTAAGGTCACCCTTTTTTTATCAATTTTTAATCTATTGCCAGTAACTGCGTAATTTACCCTGCTATGGATATCGCTTTTTATCGCAGTTATGTTTTTTTCAAGAACTCTTTCGCGACGCGTGTCAGATTTATCAGCTAAAATTACAATAGCGGAAATTGGGCTGGAAAGTTTTAATTCATAGCCGTCATGGTCAGAAATAGCTTTCATAATTGCTGTTAATTCATTTGGATTGAAATTGTCTTTGAATATATTTTGGAATAGCATCGCTCCAGCTAAGTCGTGGTTTTCTCTGCCTAAAAAATTTCCAAAATCATGCGTAAATCCAGCTATGGCGCACATTTCTTGTTCTGTTTCTGGAAGTTTAAAATTTTCAGCTAAAAGACGGGATCTTTTTGCGACTAATTCCGCATGATTTAATCCATGATCAGTATAACTTGCTGTTTGAAGGGTGTGTTTGCTTTCTTTTAAAAATTTTAAAACAAAAGGATTTTGTCTTACTTCTTTTAATGTCAACATATTTTTTTAAGCTTTTATTTTTTCTTTGTTCTTAGTTTCTTTTTTAATAGTTCTCCAATGATAGAAGTACAAAGGAAGTCCGATTAATATGAACGCTAAATTTCTGGAAGCGTCTTTGTGCCTTCGCGAAGTAATATAGTTAACTTCTGACCTTCTTTTTTCCCAGTCATTATAACCAACCAACCAATTATTAAATTCTTTTTTTTCTTCTTCTGAAAGACACACTTCTTTGCCTTTTTCTATTTCTTTTTCAATTGTTTTGATATTAATATTATAGGGTTCGGGCGACCGATCATACGAAAGCATTTGATCTTTTTCTGCTTTTGTAAAAACAAAAGTTTTTAATCCCATATCTAAAAAGCCAACTCCACCAATAATTAAAAGAGATAGTCCGAGCAAGGTAAAAAGATAAAGATAAATTGTTCTGACTAAAGAGTGTTTTTCCATTTTTTTATTTTAATATAA